>JBIJDQ010000039.1:0-10211 GCA_044344025.1 Rhodoferax sp. | reverse complement strand
TGTTGGGCCACATACATCACCGAAAAGTCGTTGGTGTAAAAGGCGTAGGTCAGGCAGCCAAAGGAAAACGCGGTGAGCCACCACAAGGCCTGTGCGCCGGGGCGGGCCAGTGCCATCCAGTCGGCCCGCCCGCTTTGGCCGCCAGCCAGACTCAAAATACCCATTGCGGCGGCAACTGGCAGGGCGAGAATCAGTGCGAAATGTCCAAGTTCTGGAATCATGGGGTGGTCTCAGTGCTCAGGTTGGGGGAGAATGAACAGGGCGAAGTGCACTATTTCAAGGATTTAACGGCTTTTTCAATTTCAGCCTTGTCTAGCGCATGCTGGGCTTCAGGTGGCATATAGTTTTCATCATGCTTGGCCAACACTTCAGTCGCGGTGAATTGGCCGCCGTCCTTGATTTGTCCCTGAGCCACCACACCTTTGCCCTCCTTGAACAGGTCAGGCAGGATGCCGGTGTAGGAAACGGGTACGTCCTTGAGGGTGTCGGTAACGACGAATGACACGGTCAAATTGTCACGTTTGACGGAGCCCTCCTTGACCATGCCGCCGATGCGGAAGGTGTGGTTTTTTGGTGCTTCGCCTAAAGCTACCTGGCTGGGCGTAAAAAAGAACACCAGGTTGCTTTGAAAAGCATTCAGGACGAAGTATGCGGCAATGCCGATGGCGGCTAGACCGCCCACAATCATGGCGGCGCGTTTGTGGCGAGGTTTCATGGTCATAGTTGAGTTGAATCGCTGTCTGAGTCGGTTTCGTTCAAAAGGTTTCGCAGAATCTCGCGGCGTTTCGCCCGAACCTGCCAAGTTTCTGCAACGAGCACGAGCGCGGTCACACCGAAGCTGCCCCAGACATAAAAGGCGTAGCCGCCCATGTTGAAAAAGTCCGCCACGCTAAGCCACTGCATGTTTCACCCAATCTGTATGACGTTCGCGTTCAAGAATGATGTTGCGTACCCGAAGCAGCGCGATGGTTATTGCGTACATCCAGAAGGCCAGCACCATGATTAGCATGCCCATCAGCATGGGCGTGGCCATGGAGGCACCTTTCATGGAAACCGAAGCACCCTGGTGCAAGGTGTTCCACCATTTCACCGAAAAGTAGATGATGGGCACATTCACCGCGCCCACCAGGGCTAAGAGGGCGCAGGCCTTGTCCGCACGGCGTGGATCGTCAATACTGGCTTGCAGCGCCAGAAAACCCAAGTAGAGGAACAACAGGATCAAGGTGGATGTGAGTCTGGCATCCCAGACCCACCAGGCACCCCACATGGGTTTGCCCCAAAGTGCCCCTGTGAAAAGCGACAAAAACGCAAAAAGTGCCCCGGTGGGTGCCAGGGCCGAAGCCATCATGCCCGACAAGCGGGTGTTGAAGGCCAGACCGAACCCCGCCCAGCCTGCCATGACCAAGTAGACGAACATGGCCATTTGCGAGGCAGGCACGTGTACAAAGATGATGCGGTAGCCCTGGCCCTGCTGGGCATCAATCGGGGCCACGAAAAACGAAATCCATAACCCAACCAGCATCAGCACAGTGGCCAAGGCTGCAAACCAGGGCCACATTCGGCCTGCCAGATGGTAAAAATTTTGCGGCGATGCAAACTTGAACCAGTGAATGTCACGTGTGTTCATTCCAACGAAATCCTCAAGGCGGCTGCTGTGGCCAGGGGTGTAAAAAAGAGTGACAGCACCAGCAAGGCTGCCAGCAGGGACAGGTGTGCGCCAACGCCCAGGCCGGCAGCATCTGCTGCGACGGCACCCGCGCCAAAGATCAACACCGGGATATAGAGGGGCAAGATTAACAAGGACAGCAAAACCCCCGCACCGCGTACGCCCAAGGTTAGCGCGGCACCAATGCTTCCGATCAGGCTCAATGTGGGTGTACCGAGCAAAAGGGTCAGCATCAATATTCCCAAGGCCCTGCTGTCCAACCCAAATTGAATCCCGAGTACCGGGGCAACCAGCACCAGGGGCAAGCCAGAAAGTAAAAAGTGCGCCACGGCTTTGGCCAACACCAGCAGGGCCAGCGGTGTGCTGGAGAGCGCCATCTGCTCCAGCGAGCCATCGGCATAGTCGGTGGCAAACATGCGTTGCAGCGACAGCATGGCTGCCAGCAAGGCGCTGACCCACAACACGCCAGGGGCCATTCGCAGCAAAAGATTCGATTCAGCGCCTACGCCAAGAGGAAAGAGGCTGGCGATGACCATGAAAAAAATAAGTGGCGTCAGTACTTCGCCTTTTTGACGCAGACCCAGAGATATCTCTCGCTTGAGTACGGCCAGCATTACCTGGCTGGTGCCTGTGGTTTGAATGGCGGTATTCATGCGGCGTGCAGTTCCAGCAGTTGGGCTGGCAGATTACCAATGGGCACACGCTGGTGGCTGGTCAGTACGGCCAGTCCGCCCTGGGCAAGGTGGTCAGCAATCAAATCGGACAGCATTTGAATGCCGGCTTCATCCATGGCTACATAGGGTTCATCCAGAACCCAAAGGCGAGCCGGGCTCAGGGCCAGACGCGACAGCGCCACACGGCGTTTTTGGCCTTGGGACAAATGCCGCACCAATTGTTGGCTGCGGCCCCGCAAGCCAAAACGCGTCAGTACCTGTTGCCGTTGCACTAGATTGGGTGCGAGGCCTCCCAACGCAGAGCTAAACAAAAGATTTTCGTCAACGGTCATGGATTCTTGCAATGCGTTCAGGTGGCCCAGGTAGCACAGGTCTTGTCGGTAAACCTCTGTCTGCTTCTGAATCGGCACGCCATTCCACAAAATGCTCCCCTCTTCGACGGTAGCCAAGCCACAGACCATGCGCAACAGGCTGGTTTTTCCAACCCCGTTGGCACCGGTAACATAAAGCCATTGACCCGGCTGCAACTCGCAGTCAACGTTGAAAAAAAGTTGTCGTCCGCCTTTGGTGCAACCAAGTTTCGCAAAAGACAGTGAGGGGGCGGTGTTCAAGGGCGTGGCGCAGGGTAAGACAAAGCACCGATTATCTTACGGCAAGCCCCGTCGCCTTTCTTAACGTCAAATTAACGCGTCATGACCACTTTTTGATACAAGCCCCCGAAGTAGGTTTGTTTGTCAATGCGCGCGGGTTGGCAGTCAATGGGCAGCCAGTCGGTAATTTCCTGACGCCACAAGTCCATGGCAAATGGCTCCAGCGTGGTGAGGATGGGTACCATGATGTAGCGAAACGGGCTGGCCGCTTTGGGCTGGTGGTAATCCACAAAAATGATTTTGCCGCCGGGTTTTGTCACCCGGAGTGCTTCAGCAATGGTTTTTCGCCTGACGGCTACCGGTTGCTCGTGGAGCAAGAAAAACACCACCACGGTGTCGTGGCTTGCATCGGCGAAGTGCAAGGCAGTGGAGTCTTGCTGCAACACGCTGACTTTGGGTTGAATCCCCAATTTGTCATGCAAGTTGGTGATTTGCACTGGCGCGATGTCGATCACGTTTAAATGAGCCTGGGGACCCAATCGGCGAACCACATGCTCAGTGAAATTGCCATAAACGCAAGCCACCTGAAGCACTTGACCGTCAATGACCTCACCCATGTCTTGCAGCGCCAGATCACGCAGTTTTGAGAAATTGCCCCACAAAATCAGATTGACCAGCCACTGGCGCTCAAACACGCGAACCGCGTTGGGGTGGGTATAGGCCCACCAGTAGGTTTTTTCAAGGTAATCTGGTACGGGCAGCGGGCTCGCCGTAAGGTGAACCAATGGCGCGGTGCTGGGAATGGCAGCAGGTTTGTCAAAAATCATGTGCAACTTTGATGGAAGAGTTTTGCCCGCATGCAGGTTGCGATGACGGGAAAAAAACTCTAGAACTTGAACTATCCTAACTTATTGGAGGGACCCTAGTTGAATGTGATGGTTTGGATTTGCTTCTTGGGTGGTTCTGCAATGTTGCGCACACCGGGCAAGGTTGTTCTTTTAGGCGCAAAAAAGGCACCCGGGGGTGCCTTTTTTATGTCTGGAGGAAGACGGAGCAATTAAGCAGTTTTGGTTGCTTTTTTGACGGCTTCAACGGCTTGGGCGGTCACTGTAGAAAAATTGGCTTGAGCTGCTTCTACCGCTTGCTTGGCTGAGGTTTGTGCCGATGCGAATGCGTTTTGGCTGCTGCTCATGGCGTTGTTGAAAAAGGCCATGGCTGACTCAGTGCCAGCAGGGGCGTTTTTTGTGGCGGTTTCCATCAGGGTAGCGAAGTTCTTTTGCACGTCAGCCAGGTTGGCTTGAGCCGCCTTGGTGAATTCAGCGCTGGCACCTGCCACAATTTTCTGGAAGTCTTGAGCATAAGCGGCAGATTTGTCAGCCAATGGCTTGGCCAAGCCAGCTTGCAGGGAAGCCAGCGATTGTGGGTCTTTTGCACCCATCAGTGCCTTGGAGTGCTCCAGAGAGTCAGACAAGGCGGCCTTGGAGGCGCTCATGTTCAGATCCACCAATTTTTCGACATTGTTTTGGGCTTTGCTGGCCAATGCTTGGGCGGCTTCCAAGTTGGCTTTGGCGGTGGCGACGAGTGTTTCAACAGATTTGTTCATTTCAATTTCCTTGGTTTAGTAATGACTTCTGCCCAAACAACCCCATCAGGATGATTATGTTGCAGTGCAGCATGGCAGGAATTGTAAATTGAATTTATGTTGCAGTGCACCAATTTTTAGTGGTGGTGACCTAATTTTGCTGAGGTTGTAGCCGCCGGTGTAAAAACCGCACCTGCACAACCCTTTGTCCCGCCGCTGCGGGTCCATAGTGTGCATATTTGAGCCCATGGTGGGCAGTGCGGGACAAATGCCAGTTCAATCCCTCAAGTCAACCAGCAGATTACTGAAGTGGTCAAAATCCGAGAGGACAAAATTTTATGTTGCTGCGTCAACAGTGCCTCGGCGATTTTGTCGACACATGCGTCAGTAAACCCTTCAGTCAATGACCAACCGAGAATCAAACATGCAAGATGACGAACGCTGCTGTGGCACCAGTACCTGCATCATTGATGCCCAGGGGCATTGCTGGTGTGGGCAAAGGTGGGACGGGACGAAAATGTGCGCCCCGACTCATGAGGTGATCCAGGATGAATTTTTGTCCGGTTCATTGGACAACCCAAAGGGCAGCGTAATCGACCCACTTAAAGCACCAAAAAGCGCATGAGCGCGTGACTGCGGTTAATGCACCCGCAGTTTGTTGTCGGCGTTTGCCCCATACCGCAGGGCCACTTCGGCGTGTCCACCACCGGACCGTGTTGAGTAAACCCGAATGAAGAAAACCAGATCTTTCGCCCGGACCAGGTAGCTGCCTCTGCTGGGCTGGGTAGTTGAAAACTGGAACTGGCCGCTGGCCAGCACGTCGCAGTTTTGTGGCACCGAGTTTTCTGGCAGTCCGTGCACCTTGAAAAAACTGTGGTTGTCAGGAATGCTTTGCGTGACCACACCGCAGGGAAACATGTGGGATACGGTGGCTTGAACATTCATCGAATACTCCTTGGGTAGGCCAGTAGATGTTGGGTGAGCACATCGGTAGCCACATGCGGCATTGAAATATATGCGGCATGTTGCAGTGCAGCATAACGCATATTTCAAAAGGAGTGGGAGTTATGGTGACACTTTTGCTGCAATGCAACAAAAAATGCACGGTTTCGTCTATGGACGGGTTCGGCAAGAAAAATCGCTGATGGCGTGCATGGCCTGTCAGCGATTGCGTACGGGCATTTGGTAGCGCTTTTTACTTGAGCAAACCTTCGGCGCGCAGCGCTGCTTGCACTCCCGGGCGCGCGCTCACTCGTGCCATGAATGCGCCAAGATTGTTCAGACCAGAAATATCCAGACCCACGTGTTTGCTCCACCCGGCCACGACAAACAGGTAGCCATCAGCGACCGTAAAGTTGTCACCCATCAGGTAGTTTTTACCAGCCAGTTCGCCGTCAACCCATTGCAGGCGTGAACTCAAACGCGCCTTGGCCATGATTTTGGCTTCTTCAGGCATACCAGGGGTGAACAAGGGTGAGAACCCTTTGTGCAACTCGGTGCCGATGGTGTTGAGCCATTCTTGCAGTTTGTAGCGTTCCCAGCTGCCGTTGGGTGGTGCCAGCTGTTTCTCGGGTGCTTGGTCAGCAATGTATTGCACGATGACCGGACCTTCACGCAGTTGGCGACCGTCATCCAGAACGAGCAGGGGCACGTAACCCAATGGGTTGATGGTGTAGTAGTCTGTTCCGTCCGCCAGCTTATGGGTCTTGGTGGGCGCAGAGATGGCTTCAAAGGCCAAACCCGATTCGTGCAACGCAATATGCGGAGACAGTGAACAGGCACCGGGTGAGTAGTAAAGTTTCATCAATTTTCCAAAAAAGTTGTGTCGGATCAGTCAGGTCACCGATCGCTTGTCATGCTAACGCGAACTCATCAACATGGTGTTTCTGGGTTTGATATGGGGACTATGTTGGTTCAGGGCCGAGCCTTTGCGCAGCCCACAACACTTGCTTGACCACGGACCGAACACCCTCGGTCTGCTTGTCGTTTTGGAGCTGGCCGGTGGCATCAAAGGCACCGCCTGCTTGACCCAGTGCAAATTGTTTTGGGGCCACCCAACACTGCAGGTTGCTTAGCAGCGGTGCGAGGTGGGCCAGCGAGCGAAGGCCTCCCAGAGCACCAGGCGATGCAGCCAACAGGCCCACCACTTTACCGGCAAAGGGTTTGGTGCCCTGACTCCAATCGGCATTCCCCCTGACCGGGCTGGAGGCCCAGTCGATGGTGTTTTTAAGCAGGGCGGTGTAGCTGCCGTTGTACTCCGGTGAGCAGATGATCCAGCCCGGGTGTTCAAACATGAGTTGTTTCAGGCGGAGCACATCGGGCGGCGTACCCTGGGCTTCCAGATCAGCGTTGTAAAGAGGAATGTTCAGGCTGCCGAGTTCCAGCAGAGTGACCTCGGCACCGGCTTGGGTAACCATGTCCGCTGCCACTTTTGCGAGTTGACGGTTAAAAGACAGTACCCTCGTGCTGCCTGCAAAAACAAGGATTTTCATGGCGTAGCTTACTTGCGAAGCACACGCGCTACCGGGTTATGGCGCAGGCGGAAGGCATCGGGCATGCCTGAGCCCAGCAGCGGGCGCAGGTACATGCGGAAGGCATCGGTCACGTCGGTCCCGCTTTCGGTGATGAAGTGGTCTTCCATGGTGCGGGTTTTCCCGGCCACAGTGGTCAGTGGCAGCAACTCATAGTCCACTGAATAGAAGCCTGTGCGTTTGATGGCGACCGAGCCATCTTGTCCACCCCACATGGCAAACTGCACAGCCTTTTCACCGACTTCACGGGCTTCGCGCTGGTCCACGTCAGACACACAACCAATGAAAGAACGCTGTAGGTAGCCCAGGGTGTCACCGCGCACGCGCTTGATTTTGAGCTTGGTCTTGATCTCTTCACACAGCAAATCGGCCAGCGCACCATTGCCAGAAAGCTGAACATTGCCATGGGCGTCGTGTTCCAGGTCTTTGGCCAGCAAGGCGGCAATTGGCGCGCCAGAGGCATCATGAATGCCCTCGGACACCGCCACCACACAGCGGCCATAACGCTCGTAAGTAGTTTTTACATCGGCCAGGAATTTCTCCAGCACAAAGGTGCGCTCTGGCAGGTAAATAAGGTGAGGGCCATCGTCCGGAAATTTTTTGCCAAGGGCTGATGCGGCGGTCAAAAACCCGGCATGGCGGCCCATCACCACGCACACATACACGCCCGGCAGGGCAGCATTGTCCAGGTTGGCACCTGCAAACGCTTGTGCTACAAAACGCGCCGCCGAAGGAAAGCCGGGGGTGTGGTCGCTGCCAACCAGATCGTTGTCAATTGTTTTGGGAATGTGGATGGTGCGCAGTGGGTAGTTGGCGGCCTGAGCCTCTTCGCTGACGATGCGCACCGTGTCGGAGGAATCGTTGCCACCGATGTAGAAGAAGTGGCCAATCTGGTGGGCTTGCAACACCTTGAAAATCTCGTGGCAATACGCGGCATCGGGCTTGTCGCGGGTAGAGCCCAAAGCGCTGGATGGTGTGTTTGCCACCAGTTCCAGGTTGTGGCTGGTTTCCTGGGTGAGGTCCACAAAGTTTTCATCAACAATGCCACGCACGCCGTGCAGTGCACCATAGATGTGGCCAATTTGGCCAAAACGCCTGGCTTCAAGCGCCACGCCAACCAGCGATTGGTTGATCACGGCAGTGGGGCCGCCGCCTTGGGCGACGAGTATTTTTCCGGAGGCCATGGTGTGAGTGTCCTTTGCGAAATGTGAAGAGGGATGCGTGAATTGTGCCCGCGATGCAGGGTGTTTTCAGTCTATAAAACCAGATGCACGTCCTTTTCATGTGCGCCGGTAAAATTGATCCCCAATACTCACGCACCCGGCGAACGGTTCCTGTTTTGCCCCTCACCGATTGACCACCATGCTTTACCCACAACATTTCGACGTGATCGTCGTTGGCGGCGGCCATGCCGGCACCGAGGCCGCCCTGGCTTCTGCTCGTATGGGTTGCAAAACTTTGCTGCTGTCGCACAACATCGAGACCTTAGGGCAAATGAGTTGCAACCCGTCAATTGGTGGCATCGGCAAAGGCCATTTGGTCAAAGAGGTGGACGCGTTGGGCGGTGCCATGGGTGTGGCGACCGACGAGGGCGGGGTGCAGTTTCGTATTCTCAACTCCAGCAAGGGGCCGGCAGTGCGCGCCACCCGGGCCCAGGCGGATCGCATTTTGTACAAGGCAGCAATTCGTCGTCGTTTGGAAAATGAGCCCAATTTGTGGCTGTTTCAACAAGCGGTAGATGACCTGATGGTTGAAGGCGATCGCGTGGTGGGTGCCGTCACGCAGGTGGGTATTCGTTTCAGGTCCAGCACCGTGGTGCTGACAGCGGGCACTTTTCTGGACGGCAAGATCCATGTGGGGCTGAATAATTATGCGGCAGGCCGGGCGGGTGACCCACCTGCGGTGTCATTGAGTGCGCGCTTGAAAGAGTTGAAACTGCCACAAGGCCGCCTGAAAACCGGCACACCGCCACGCATTGATGGCCGTTCGATTGACTTCAGCAAGTGCACCGAGCAACCCGGTGACGGCATGCCTGGTGGCATGAGCCCGCAGATGCCGGTGTTCAGCTTTATGGGTCGCCCCGAGCAACATCCGGCACAAATGTCGTGCTGGATCACCCACACCAACGAGCGTACCCACGACATCATTCGCAGTGGATTCGACCGTAGCCCCATGTTCACCGGCAAGATTGAAGGGGTGGGGCCACGGTATTGCCCCAGCGTGGAGGACAAGATCAACCGCTTTGCTGACAAAGACAGCCACCAGATATTTCTGGAGCCCGAGGGCTTGACCACCCATGAGTATTACCCCAACGGCATCAGCACCAGCTTGCCGTTTGACATTCAATACGAGTTGGTGCGTTCCATGCAGGGGCTGGAAAATGCACATATTTTGCGACCCGGCTACGCCATTGAATACGACTACTTTGACCCGACACAACTCAAGAGCAGTTTTGAGACCAAGGCCATCGGCGGGTTGTTTTTTGCCGGCCAAATCAATGGCACCACTGGCTACGAAGAAGCTGCGGCCCAAGGATTGTTTGCAGGTATTAATGCCGCGCTACAGGTGCGCGCTGCCGGTGGCGGCAACAACGCCGCCAGCGCAGCGGGAGCTATTTCCTTTGCGGGTGACACCTGGTTGCCTGGTCGCGATGAGGCCTACCTGGGTGTGTTGGTGGACGACCTGATCACCAAGGGTGTGACTGAGCCCTACCGCATGTTTACCAGCCGTGCCGAGTTCAGGCTGCAACTGCGTGAAGACAATGCGGATGCCCGGTTGACAGAAGCAGGGCGCCAGTTGGGTCTGGTAGACGATGCCCGTTGGGAGGCTTTTTGTCGCAAACGCGACGCGGTTTCACGTGAAACAGAACGTCTGCGGAGCATTTGGGTGAGCCCGAAAAACCTGGAGACCAACGAGGCAGAGCGTGTGTTGGGCAAGGCGATTGAGCATGAATACAGCTTGGCTGACCTGCTGCGCAGACCCGATGTGACCTACGATTCCTTGATGACACTCAACGAGGGCAGATACGCCATAAGCGAATTGCCCGTGGGTGTTTCACGTGAAACAGGCGTACTTTCTGTACAAGCCGCGTTGGCCGCTTCGGTGATTGAGCAGGTTGAAATTGCCTCCAAATACTCGGGCTACATTGACCGCCAAAAGGACGATGTG
>JBIJDQ010000526.1:0-2814 GCA_044344025.1 Rhodoferax sp. | reverse complement strand
TCTGCCCTTTTTCAAGCTCAAGGTAGAACCCTCTGACAAGCCGGAGATGGAACGAATTGAAGGCGGTTTTTTTGCCTTCACCCTGTGCCAGGGACAAACCGTGCCAGTGGTTGTTGACCCTGACTTGGTGTTTGGTACCGACACCAGTATGCGCACACCATTGGCCTTGATGCACCAGGCTGCCATCGACCCGACTCAGGCGCGTTGTGAAACGATGACCGGCTCGGCGTTTGCGCAGCTCGCACTCAAACTTTCGCCGGGACAAGTCACGGAGTGGGATTCCTTTTTTGGGCAGGTTCCTGACTGGAGCCTGGTCCGTGATTTCAGGGCCCGTGTGACGGCGGATGCACTTTATACGTCAAAGAGGCGTGGTGAAAACACCCAACTGGTGAGCAACTTAAGTGCGCAATTTGCGCTGATTGCGGGTCCCCAGCAGCTAGACCCTTATTCCAGACAGGCATTTTTGGACAACACCTTGCGTGGTGGACAACCTGTGGTGATAAACGGACCGCTCGGAGCACGCATTTTTCACACGTTTACCCGAAAGCATGGGGACATGGAGCGGGACTACAACGCTTTTGAAGTGGCGCCCACTTACTGGTCACAAGGTAATGGCAATTTTCGGGATGTGAACCAAAACCGGCGTTGCGAGAACTTTGTCTTTTCAGGAATTGATGCCACCAACATAGAAACCTTTTTCAATTTGATTCAGCTTGATGGCAATAACCCGCTGGTGATTCAGTCTGAAAAGTTTCATGTGCCGCCAGTGCGTCTGGATCCCTTGTGGGAAAACTGGCATGCTGGCAACACGGCGGAATGGCGAGCTTTGCTGGCCAAGCCCTTTAGTCCTGGCCAACTTATGGATGCCCTCATGGTGGACTACGGGACACCAGAAATGGCACGGCCATGGTTTGATCAAATTCTGGGTCTGTCAGACAAAGTGCAGGACGCTCAGCACGGCGAAGGCTTCTGGGTTGACCACTGGATCTACAACCTGGACCTGCTGGAGAGCTACGCCGCGCTCTACCCTGACCGCTTGCATCACCTGCTGCTGGAGCGCCCAGAGTTCACTTATTTTGACAACGACCACAGGGTGCAGCCGCGTTCCAAAAAATACGCTCTTCGACCAGATGGTGCGGTGCGTCAACTGCACAGTGTGGTCCGCGACCATGAAAAATCTGAGCTGATTGCGGTCCGGACCCAGTCGCCACACACCATGCGTACAGGCCAAGGTCACGGCGACATTTATCGCACCACATTGCTTGCCAAAATGGTGAACCTGATGGCGGTTAAGGCTTCCTTGCTTGACCCCTTCGGTGTGGGCTTGGAAATGGAGGCCGAAAAACCCGGCTGGTGCGACGCACTGAACGGCTTGCCGGGCCTGGTGGGGTCGTCAACCCATGAAGCGTTTGCGCTTGCGCGCTGGGTGCTTTTTGTGCGTACTGGGGTGCAAAGTCTCCAGGGGTCAGAGCCAAACCTGTTATTGCCGACTGAGGTGGCTGAATTTGTGAACTCCGTCACCAATGCATTGGCAGCTGCTGACGCGGACGATTTTTTCCCCACTTGGGACCAATTGGCTGCTCAGCGGGAAGCCTTTCGGGAAAAAATTCGATTCGGGCTTGCGGGTACACAAATCACGTTGTTGCATGCAGAGTTGCTTCGTTTTTTGAGTGTTGTTGAACATGCGTTGCAGACCGGGCTGGCCAAAGCCGTCAATGCAGATGGTTTACCTATCAGCTACTTTATCAATGAAGTGACCGACTACGAAGTTTTGGTACCTGAGCCCCATGCCGCGCTGTTGGATGAAGATGCGCCTGTGGCAGTCCATGTGCGCGCCCGTGCCTTCCGTCAAAAACCAGTGAGTGCCTTTCTGGAGGGCTCGGTGCATGCCTTGCGCTTGACGAGCAACGTCATGAGTGCCAGAACCCTGTATGCCTCCGTGCGGCAGTCAAAGCTGTTTGATCATAAGCTTGGCATGTATTGCGTCAACACGCCTCTAACCAATGAAAGCTTTGAGATCGGACGCAGCAAAATTTTTTCTCCAGGCTGGCTGGAAAACGAGTCCATTTTTCTGCACATGCATTACAAGTTTCTGCTTGAAACGCTGCGTAGCGGGCTGGCCGAAGAATTCTTTGAGGACATCAAGCGTGGCCTGGTCGCCTTCCAGAACCCTGAGGTCTACGGACGCTCACCACTGGAAAACTCGTCATTTATTGCCAGTAGCCGGTTTCCAGATGCAAAAGTGCACGGGGTTGGGTTTGTGGCGCGGCTGAGTGGCGCCACGGCGGAATGGATCAGCATGGTGCTGCACATGGGGTTGGGCCCACATCCGTTCCAAATGGTGGATGGCGAGCTGCGTTTTGTGCCTCAACCTTGCCTGGCTGACTGGTTGTTTACCAGCCAATCCACTGGCGGTTTTGCAGCTGACAGTTTTGGCTTCAAGTTGTTTGGCCACACCTGGGTGGTGTACCACAACCCGCAGCGTAGCAATACCTATGGTGAGACCCCCGTTGCGCCAGTCGCATTAGAGTTGCATTACACCGACGGCAGGCGAATTGCGCACCCAGGAAACTTTCTGCCTGCGGGCTTGTCGTTAGACCTGCGCAACGGATTGTTGAATAGTCTGGTGATCAAGCTGGCGTAGTCGGTTGGGCCAGCGTCTGCCGGTCCGACAAGTAGGTGGCGATTGAGCGGGGGGGCAACTCTGTTGCCATGTCCTCGCCATCAAGGCGCAGCAAAAACCTGATAGTGGTCTCAGTCCTGTTCATTACCACAACCGCTACGGAACCGTCGGGGTTTACAAACGCTGTGCTT
>JBIJDQ010000525.1:0-2815 GCA_044344025.1 Rhodoferax sp. | reverse complement strand
GACAAACCTGGCACCGGGCTGCTTCAATGGCAAGCACCGCGTGCGCTGATTGAGGAACTGGACAGCGCTTTGTCACACCCCTTGCCCGCTGGAGGCACGCCATGAGTACCTTGCCATTTTTTCCAACGCCCATCTGGGCTGGTGCCTTGGAAGGGGCTCCAGAGGATGCACCGACCACCTTGCCGCTGACCGCGCTTGATCTGGCCCTTGCCGGTTTTTTGACCGAATCGCAACCCAGTGTTGACCCGCGCCACGGCCTACTGGCGGCATTGACCAGCCACCAATATGGGCGCGGTCATGCCTGTCTGGACTTGCAGTTGCTAACCCGCCACGGTGTGGTCGCGCTGGGCTGGGACGCTCGCCTGCAAGACCTGTTGCCCATGGGCCTGAGCGAGGCTGCCGCCAGCCTGCCCTGGGCGCAAGGCGCAAGTAGCCCACTGGTGCTGGATGGCAGTCGCCTGTATTTGCGCCGGAACTGGCAGGCCGAGCAAGCCATCCGCGCGTCCATCGTGGCACGGCTGGCGCAGCCGGTGCAGGATTCAGCCAGCCAGGGCACTGTGCCTTCGGCGGCGCACCGTGTGACGAATGCGACAACCAACACCGGGGCAGAGCCATCGGCTTTGCGGGCAGCGCTGGACAGTCTGTTCGGCAAGCTGCCCGACCACAAGGGCGGCATGGGTGTTTTGGCCGCCAACGGGCTTGAAAAGCAGACACCTGACTGGCAAAAAGTGGCCTGCGCCTTGGCGGCGCGTGGCCGTTTCACCTTGATCACCGGTGGCCCTGGCACCGGCAAAACCACCACCGTGGTCCGCTTGCTGGGGCTGTTGCAGTCACAGGCGGTCCAATCGGGCAAACCGCTGCGCATTGCATTGGCTGCACCCACCGGCAAGGCTGCTGCGCGCCTGGGTGAATCCATCGCGCAAGCGCTACAAAAACTGCCCCTGCACATGCAAGCGCACATTCCGGTGCAGGCCCAAACCCTGCACAAGCTGCTGCAAGTGCGCGCTGCCACACAGGCCAATGCCGCACCGGCCCTGGCATTGGACCTGGTGGTGGTGGATGAGGCCTCAATGATTGACCTGGAGCTGATGGCCCGTCTGCTGGCCTCCGTGCCCTTGTCTGCCAACCTGATTTTGTTGGGCGACAAAGACCAACTGGCCTCGGTGGAAGCCGGGGCGGTCATGGGGCAGCTGTGTGCCGGGGCAGAGCAGGGCGGCTACAGCGCCGACACCATAAGCTGGGTGCAAGCCCAAACCGGTAGCGATGTGGGTGCGTGGGCAGGTCGGGGTTCTGACTTGGCGCAGCAAACCGTCATGCTGCGCGTGAGCCGCCGTTTTGCCGCCGACAGTGTGATCGGGCAGTGGGCAACCGCCGTCAACACTGGTGACCGCCAAGCTGTGGCCGGGCATTGGGCCGATACGCCGCTGTGGCAGGCTGGCCACTCTGACAGCGTGACCCGGTTGCAGCCCGCGCAAGCCTTTGATGCCCAATTGGCTGCACTGGTGCGCCACGGGTGGCGGGCTTGGTTGCAGCAGCTTCAGCTTCTGGCCGGTCAGGATTCAAGCTTTTTTCAGGCGGTACCCACGCCGCCGCCATTTACCGCCGCCGCACAGCCGCAGGACCATCAGGCCAGCTCTGGCGCAGGATCGGCCATGCAGGGCACTTGCGGCGAAGCACAAGCGCTGGCCCTGTTGGCGGCCTATGGCCAATTTCAGGTGTTGTGCGCAGTGCGCGAGGGGCCATGGGGCGTTACCGCGCTGAACCGCGCCATCAGCCGGGCGCTGGGTTTTGCACCAGAGGGCTGGTACGCCGGCCGCCCGGTGATGGTGACACGCAACGACTACCACTTGAATCTGATGAATGGCGACGTGGGTCTGTGTCTGCCGACTGCACAGGGCTTGCGTGTGGCATTTGCCCAAGGCGCAAGCCTGCGCTGGGTGCTGCCCAGTCGGCTGGATGCGGTAGAAACCGTGTTTGCCATGACGGTGCACAAATCGCAAGGCTCGGAGTTTGACCATGTGGCGCTGGTGCTGCCAGATCGAATTGCCCCGGTGCTGACCCGTGAACTGCTCTACACCGGCATCACCCGTGCTAAACACCGCCTCACCTTGGTGGTGCCACAAGCTGGTGTGTTGCGCCAGGCCGCCGCAGCGCGCATTTTGCGCAGTGGTGGGTTGGGGTTTGACGGAGTCTGATTGTTATCAAAAAAATAGCGCCTTGCACCCACTGCACGTGGGCTCAAGGCGCTATTTGTGTAGAAAGCCGGGAGGAGGGGCTTACAGGTTGTC
Organism: Rhodoferax sp.; assembly: GCA_044344025.1. GTDB lineage: Bacteria > Pseudomonadota > Gammaproteobacteria > Burkholderiales > Burkholderiaceae_C > Rhodoferax. The sequence goes on along the minus strand of JBIJDQ010000525.1, from coordinate 527 downwards.
GGTAAAACTGCGCAGCTTGTCCGAGCGGCTGGGGTGCTTGAGTTTGCGCAGGGCCTTGGCTTCGATCTGGCGAATGCGTTCACGGGTCACGTCAAACTGCTTGCCAACTTCTTCCAGCGTGTGGTCGTTGGTCATCTCAATGCCGAAACGCATGCGCAGCACCTTGGCTTCGCGTGGGGTCAGGCTGTCGAGGATGTCTTTCACCACATCGCGCAAACCGGCCTGCATGGCTGCTTCCATCGGGGCGGTGTTGGCACCGTCTTCAATGAAGTCACCCAGGTGGCTGTCGTCGTCGTCGCCAATCGGGGTTTCCATCGAAATGGGTTCCTTGGCGATTTTCATGATCTTGCGGATCTTGTCCTCAGGAATCTCCATGCGCTCGGCCAGCACCGAGGCATCGGGCTCGTAGCCAAACTCCTGCAGGTGTTGGCGGCTGATGCGGTTCATCTTGTTGATGGTCTCAATCATGTGCACCGGAATCCGGATGGTGCGCGCCTGGTCCGCAATTGAGCGGGTAATCGCCTGGC
>JBIJDQ010000523.1:0-2818 GCA_044344025.1 Rhodoferax sp. | reverse complement strand
CTATGGCTCAGGTGCCCGGGTGTCCGAGCGGTTCACGCAAGTGGTGGCGCGCAACTTTTTGATCTCTGCCTTGCTGGCTGGCCTGGGTCTCGCACGCATCACCGTGGATGGGCTGTTTACCTTGCTGCAACCCACTTGGCTGGCCTATTTGGTGTTTATTGGCGGCGTGCTGTGCCCACTGGCCTGGCTGCTGGGCCAAACCGTGCCGGTTCTTACCAACCTGATGAAGCACCTGCGCACCGGTGAGGCCAGCGGCTATGCGCTGTACTGGTCCACATTGGGGTCTTTTTTGGGCTCGGTGAGTCTGTCTTTGGTGGCCATGCAATGGCTGGGGGTCTCGGCGGCCGTGCTGATTTGTGCGGTGTTGCTGGCCCTGGGCAGCTTGCTGCTGGCCACCCGAAGCTGGCTAACCTGGGGCAAGGCGCTGGCGGTGAGCGTGGCCGCTACCGTCGTCAACCTGCTGCCCCCCACCCAGGTGGTGGACACGGCCTATGCCGACTACGCCATCAAGCCCCTGAATCGGCCCGGACTGGTTGAGCCACGCGCTTTCCTGATCAACAACTCGCTGGCATCGATGATCGACGACAGCCAGCCGCCGCAATATGCCCGCTATGTGCAGCACTTGCGACACATTATTCTGGAAGAGATTGGCTTGTTCCAGCGCGAGATTCTGGTGCTGGGTGCAGGTGGCTTCACCCTGTCACACCAGGAACCCAGCAACAACTACACCTACGTCGACATTGACGAAAAAATCCGCACCATTGCTGAAAAACAGTTTTTGAAAGGCCCGATTGAAGGCCAATTCATTGTGGACGATGCCCGCCGCTTTGTGCGCAACACCGAAAAACGTTATGACGCGGTGGTGGTGGACGTGTTCAGCAGCCACACTTCAATTCCCGGCCACTTGGTCACCCGAGAATTTTGGCAGGACACCCGCCGCACGCTGGTCCCCGGCGGGGTGTTGCTGATCAACCTGATTCTGGACGGGCGGCTTGAAACCCCTTACGCCCGCAACCTGCTGGCCACCATCGACAGTGTGTACGGCCGCTGCGCCGTCGAGGTGCTGCACAAGTCCAGGCCCTTGAGCAATGTGATCGTCAGTTGCTATGACAGCAGCCAAGCGGGCCAAGACACACCGTACACCGATGAGCGCAATGGTGCGGATTTGGACATGGCCCGGTCACATTGAAAGCGCGGGCTACTTGACAATGGCGTTCCGATTCATCTACTGATTCACCACACGCTCCATCAACCTGGCTTTTTGGTCGTTCGGGCCGGATATGTCCAGCATGTCATGCAAGCGCTTTTGGCCCCCTTGGGCATCTGCTGCATTCTTTCCGGTAGTTGTGGGCGCTGGCACCACAACCAACGTGCCACCATCGACTGCTGATACCCTGGCACCAGCGGGACAAACCTGGTCGGTGTAGACAACTTTGCCTGCAATCAGGCATTTTTTAAGCTGGCCCGCCTCGTTTTTGACCGTCTTGGCGGGGGCAATGGTCGTCGCTGGAGTCTCATTCAAGGGTGCCGTGTCACGCACACTGCCGTTGTCAAACTGAATATCCGACTTGACAGGCCCTTGCGGTTGAAGCCATTGCTGGATCCAGTCATCATGGCGGTGCGACCAGCCCAATTTGCCGACAATCAATGCCAGCAAGATGATCAAGGCAAATTTGCCTGTGCGATTAAAAAACATCGTTTAGCTCTCCCTGTACGAGATTATCGGTGGGCTGCCGTTTACCGGACAATCATGCCATGCATTTGTTGATTCCCTACGCCACCAGCCACGCCGAGGCCTGTCAGGCCACACTGCCCACCCTCAAGTTGCCCAATCTGGAAAAGCTGCTGCTGCGTTTGACGGCCCAGCCGATCGACGCGGGTGACGAGCTCAGTTTGTCACCGCCGCACGAGCGCGCATTGGCCAAACACTTGGGGCTGCCCACCATTGACGGCCAGATTCCATGGGCCGCATGGCAAGCCAGGCACCTCCCCGAACTGGACCCTGTCAAGGGAGCCTGGGCTTTTGTGAGCTTGTGCCATTGGCAAGCCACTGCCCACCAGGTCACCATGCGCCAGGTCCCCATGCAAGACCTACCCCACGAAGAGTCAGACCAATTTTTTGCCGCCATGCAGCCTTTTTTTAATGAGGATGGCATCACGCTCCACCCATTCGAGCCGGGCCGGTGGTTGGCTCATGGCGAGGTGTTTTCCGAGCTGGTCACCGCATCTACAGACCGCGTCCTGGGCCGCAACCTGGAGCCCTGGATGCCACGCGCCACGCACGCCACCAAGCTGGCACGGCTGGTGAGCGAAATGCAGATGCTGCTCTACACCGATGCGCTCAACGACACGCGCGCGCGCCGCAGCGCGTTACCAGTGAACGCGTTCTGGCTCAGCGGCGCAGGCCAACTGCCCCCTGGCATGCCCGCCACAGATGCCCCGTCACCCACCGTGATCAGCCCTATGCGAGAGGCAGCCCTGGCAGAAAACTGGCAAGCCTGGGCGCAGGCCTGGCACTCCTTTGATGCCGACCAATGCCCGGCCATGATGAATGCGCTGACACGTGGCGAGTCCGTTTCACTCACCCTGTGCGGCGAACGGCACGCCCAGACTTGGATAACCCAGCCGCAGACCCTGAAACGACGTTTTTTAGGTCTATTTGGCTCACAGTGCATACAGGACGTGCTTATAAAACTATGAAAATAATAGTAAGAGATATTCCACCAAGAAGTGTTTGGACGCTTGAGCAAGCCGGCATTCACCCCCTGCTGGCGCAACTCTACGCTGCACGCGGCGTGCAAGGCCCGCAAGAACTTGA
>JBIJDQ010000524.1:0-2818 GCA_044344025.1 Rhodoferax sp. | reverse complement strand
GTCTGGTGACAGTCTGGTGACAGTCTGGTGACAGTTTAGAGCTGAATGATGTTGGATGTCAATGGATCAATTCGGAAGACGATTTCATATTAATCAATGACTTACAATCTAGTGATCGTCCAAAAAAATCCAGATTAATCCAAAAATTCGGACTCTTAATCCGTAGGTCGAGAGTTCGAATCTCTCAGTTCCCACCAAGCCCCACATCTAAAGCCTGCTGCATAAAAAACAGCAGGCTTTTATATTTCAGGCTGGGTTAGCGCCCATATTCAGACAAAAATCCTGCTCGAAAGAATGAGGATTTCTCCCAAAGGGACTAAAGTATCCTCATACGCTTGGCCTGTTCGGTCAGCACGGCACGAAAGTTGGGGTGGGAAATGCCGATCAGTTCGCGCGCGCGCTGGCCTGCCGACTTGCCACGCAACTGGGCCACACCAAACTCGGTCACCACGTAGTTGATGTCGTTCTTGCTAGTGCTGACATGAGTGCCGGGCGACAACACCGGCACGATGCGCGAAATGCTGTCATTTTTTGCTGTGGAGGGCAACACAATAAACGCCTTGCCGCCTTTGGACAGGTTTGCGGCCCTAACAAAGTCGGCCTGCCCGCCAGTACCGGAATACGGCAAAGACCCCAGACTCTCGGAGCCGCACTGGCCGAGCAAATCAATTTGCAAGGTGGCATTGATCGCCATAAGGTTGTCATTGAGCCCTGCCAAGCTTGGTGCGTTGGTGAAATCTACCGGGTGGATCTCCAGCGCCGGATTGCGGTCCATGAATTTGTAAAGCTTGCCTGAACCCAACGCAAACGTGGCCACCATCTTGCCGGGCAAGTAGTTTTTTCGCCGGTTTGTCACGGCACCACTTTCTAGCAAGGTCAGGATGCCATCGCCAATCATCTCGGTGTGAATGCCCAGGTCATGCTTGTTGGTGAGTTGCATCACCACCGCATCCGGGATGCCGCCATACCCTATTTGCAGGGTTGAACCATCGTCAATCAAGTCGGCCACATATTTACCAATAGCCTCCTGCACGGGGCCAATTTTTGGCAGGCCCACTTCCAGGACCGATTCGCCACTTTCCACCAAGGCCGTCACTTGAGAAATATGAACATGGCAATTTCCAAACGCAAAAGGCACATTTGGGTTGACCTCCAACACAACGGCACGGGCCTTGGCCACTGCTGCCATGGTGTAGTCAGCGCCCAGGCTAAGCGAGAAGTAGCCATGAGCATCCATCGGGGAGGCCATGCTGAACACCACATCGGCAGGCATTTGGCCGCGCCCAATCAGGCTTGGAATTTCCGAAAAGTAGTTTGGGATGAAATCGATCCAACCCGCTTGCCCCCCGGCCCTCGTGGCAGCACCGTAAAACAGCGCCACGTGGCGCACATGGTCCACAGTTTCGGGGTCTAGGTAGGAAAATTTACGAATGGCCAGAATCTGGGCCACTTTCACATCGTGCAGGCGTTGGCGCTGCTGCGACAGCGCTGTCAGCAACGTTGGCGGTTCACCCACCCCGGTGGGCACAACGATGAAATCGCCGTCGCGCACGAAAGCCACAGCATCAGCGGGCGAAATTTTTTTTCTGGCGTAATCCTGCTCAGCAGACATGTTGGTTTTCCCTTAATCACATGGTTGATCGGTCATCTGAAACCGAAGCGCTCAAGCACCCCGCAATGTCCAGCATGCCAAATCATAGCGTTGCAACTGACTAAATTTATGCTACATTTTAAATAGCGTACTATGCTTATTCATAAAGCACTAGAGGCCTTTTTAGCATCAAAATATGCCTGTACACCCTGCCCCACCACCGCACCACTGGCCAAACAGGCAGTCAACAGATACCCCCCGGTTGGCGCTTCCCAGTCGAGCATTTCACCGGCACAGAACACGCCAGGCAAGGTCTCCAACATCAACTGGTTGGTGAGCCCTTCAAATAAAACGCCACCAGCACTACTGATGGCCTCATCAATGGGGCGAGCTGCGTTGAGCGTGATAGGCAATGCCTTGAGGGCCTGTGCCAGCTGCAAGGGGTCGTTCATCTGTTCCCTGCTCAACTTCTCGTAAAGCAAAGCCGCTTTAATACCGTCAACATGCAAGCGGCTTTTCAGGTGGCTGGACAGGGAGCGCGACCCGCGCGGATGTTGTATCTCGGCCAGCACCCGCTCATGTGTCATGTCGGGCAACAAATCAAGGTGAAATGTGGCTGAGCCCTCTGCCGCAATGGTGTCCCGCATCATGGCCGACGCACTGTAAACGAGGCTACCTTCGACCCCGGTGGCCGTGGCCACAAATTCGCCCTTGCGCGCAAACCGGGTTCCCGCCTGGTTGCTAAACACAATGGCCACAGATTTGAAGGGTTGGCCGGCAAAACGGCTTGCAAAGTGCTCGCTCCAACCGTTTTGCACGTCAAAACCACAATTGGACGGCAGCAAAGGTGCCACAGCAACACCTTTGGCCTGCAACCAGGGCACCCAAGTGCCAGTCGAGCCCAGGCGCCCCCAACTGCCCCCACCCAAGGCAAGAACCACCGCGTCAGCGCAAAAATTCTCCGGCCCATGGGGTGTGTCAAACGTCAGCCACGTCAAGGCGGCACAGGCACTATCGGCATCGGCCGTGGCTTGTGGCGCACAGGTGTGCCAACCCGTCCAACGATGACGCATGAAAAACTGGACAGCAGGGCCATTTTTTGGGTGCCGAAGCCGCGCCAGCCACGCTCGCAGCAAGGGTGCGGCTTTCATGTCGGTGGGAAAAACTCGGCCGGAACTGCCTACAAAGGTCTCAATTCCCAGAGAAGCCGCCCAGGCTCGCACACTT
>JBIJDQ010000522.1:0-2835 GCA_044344025.1 Rhodoferax sp. | reverse complement strand
ACGTGAATGCCAAGACCATTGGCCGCCTGGTGCCGGTGTGGTCCATGTCCTTTGGCGGCGAAAAGCAGCGCGGCCAGGAGTCCCAACCTCTGGTGCACAACGGCAAGATGTTCGTTACCGCGTCGTACTCGCGCATTTTTGCGCTCGATGCCAAGACCGGTCAGAAGCTGTGGAAGTACGAGCACCGCCTGCCTGAAGGCATCATGCCTTGCTGCGACGTGATCAACCGTGGCGCAGCGCTTTATGACAACTTGGTGATTTTTGGCACGCTGGACGCACAGCTGGTGGCCTTGGACCAGACCACCGGCAAAGTGGTTTGGCGCGAGAAGATTGACGACTACAGCGCAGGTTACAGCTACTCTGCCGCCCCCTTGATTGCCGAAGGCCTGCTGATCACCGGTCTGTCGGGTGGTGAGTTTGGTGTGGTCGGTCGTGTGGAAGCGCGTGACCCCAAGACCGGCAAGATGGTCTGGTCACGCCCCACGGTTGAGGGCCACATGGGCTTTCTCAATGGCAAGGAAAACGGCATCACTGGCACCACCAACGCCACTTGGCCGGGTGAAACCTGGAAAACCGGCGGCGCAACACCTTGGCTGGGCGGCACTTACGATGCCAAGACCGGTCTGGCCTATTTTGGCACCGGCAACCCCGGCCCTTGGAACAGCCATGTGCGCAAAGGCGACAACCTGTATTCCGCATCCACCATCGCTATCGATGTCAAGACCGGCAAGATTGTCTGGCACTACCAAAACACCCCCAACGACGGTTGGGACTATGACGGCGTGAACGAGTTCATCACTTTCGACATGGATGGCAAACGCATGGGTGCCAAGGCAGACCGCAATGGCTTCTTCTATGTCAATGACGCAGCGACCGGCAAGCTGGTCAACGCCTTCCCGTTTGTCAAGAAAACAACCTGGGCCAGCAGCATTGACATAAAAACCGGCCGTCCGGTCTACATTGACGAAAACCGCCCAGGCGACCCGACCGCAGGCGATGGCAAAAAAGGCAAGACTGCCTTTGCCGCCCCCGGCTTCCTGGGTGGCAAAAACCAGATGCCCATGGCCTACAACCCCAAGACTGGCTTGTTCTACGTGCCCACCAACGAATGGAGCATGGACATCTGGAACGAACCCATTGCCTACAAAAAAGGCGCGGCTTACCTGGGCGCTGGCTTCACCATCAAACCGCTGTTTGAAGACCACATTGGTTCACTGCGCGCCATTGACCCAAAAACTGGCAAGGTGGCTTGGGAAGTGAAGAACACCGCGCCGCTGTGGGGTGGTGTCATGACCACGTCTGACCTGGTCTTCTGGGGTACACCTGAAGGTTTCCTGAAAGCTGCTGATGCCAAGACCGGCAAAGTGGTTTGGGAATTCCAGACGGGCTCTGGCATTGTGGCGCCTCCCATTACCTGGAAGCAAGACGGTGTGCAGTACGTGAGCGTGGTGTCTGGCTGGGGTGGTGCGGTGCCGCTGTGGGGTGGCGAAGTGGCCAAGAAGGTCAATTTCCTTGAGCAGGGCGGTGCGGTCTGGACCTTTAAGTTGATCAAGTAACAGCTTGTGTGGAGCCGGCCCAGGGGCTGGCTCCATGCCCTGTTTTATCGGATATCGCCATGAAATTTAGATTGACACTGACATTGCTGCTTGCCAGCACCAGCGGGGCGAGCGTCTTCGCCGATCAAAGCCATGAGACCAAAGAGCTTCTGCAAGCCAATGGCTGCTTGTCGTGCCATTCTGTAGAAGAAAAAATCGTCGGCCCGGCGTTCAAGAGTGTGGCGGCCAAATATGCCAGTGACCCGGATGCCGTGGTCACTTTGACACAAAGCATCAAAAATGGCTCACGTGGCAAATGGGGTCGCATGCCCATGCCTGCCCATGCCACCCTGACCAAAGAAGACCTGACCGCATTGGCCACCTGGGTGCTGACCCACAAGCCGTAAACTTCATCACACCCATTTCTGAAGTCAACCCACACATTCCCATGAAACGTCTTTCAATTATTCACGGCTTGGCCGGTGCGATAGCCTTGAGCTTTTCGGCCGCCACCATAGCCCAGCAAGTCTCGGACGATGCCGCCAAAAACACCGCTGCGAAAGCCGGTTGTTTTACCTGCCACACGATCTCTCACCAGGTGTCCAAAGACGGCATTTTGCCCATTGGGCCGGCCTGGCAAGATGTGGCTGCCCAGTACCGGGCCAAGCCGGGAGCAGCTGACTTTTTGACCCGCATCGTGCTGGAGGGCTCCAACCCCTACTCAAGCCACTGGAAAAACAAGGCCGCTGGCATTGCCATGCCGCCCAACGCCGTGGCCATCACCGAGAGTGATGCACGTCAGGTGGTGTATTGGATTTTGTCGCTGAAGTAAGCAGCAAACACCGCCTGTGCGGTGTGTCAGCCCCACACGTCGGGCGGCAACAGGTTCTTTTTTCGGTAAATGGTATTGCGTGACACGCCAAGGGCTTTGGCCGTCGTGGACACGTTGCCTTTGTGCAGGCGCAGCGTTTGCGCCATGGCGGCCAGCGTCACATCTTGCAGGCAGCCAGTGTCTTCTTCACTGGCGATGGCCACCGGACTTGCTGACGGAGGCTGAGCCCGCACATGCAGGTTGTGGTTCACGTCCTCCAGAAAATCATCGGGCAGGTGCTCAATGCCAATAACGCCTTCGCAGCGTGCCATGACCACGGCGGTGCGCAAAATGCTGTGCAGTTGCCTGATGTTGCCCGGCCAGTTGTATTGGCAAAAAAGAGACATCACTTGGTCGGATACCCGAATTTTTTCCAGCTTGTGACACAGGCTGTGGATGATTTTTTGCGTGACCACCTCAAAGTCAGTG
>JBIJDQ010000520.1:0-2837 GCA_044344025.1 Rhodoferax sp. | reverse complement strand
CTCGCTCCACGGGTCCAGGTAAGCAAAAATTCGCTCGCGCCGCCACTCGCTTGACGCAATGATCACCGCGAAAATGCTGATCAGCACGGTGGCAATCAAAAAGAACATGCGGGCATTGACCCCACCGAGGAACAAGATGCCCATGGCAATCACCGCGATCACCATGAAGGCGCCCATGTCGGGTTCAGCCAGCAACAGCACCCCCACCACCGCGACCGCCGCACCCATGGGCCAGACCGCGTGAAAGAAGCGTTCTTTGACCGCCATTTTGCGCACCATGTAGTCAGCGGCGTAAAGCAGCACGGTGAACTTGGCCAGCTCCGAGGGCTGAAAGCTCATCGGGCCAATGCTGATCCAGCGCCGCGCACCATAGACCACCTTGCCCACATGCGGAATCAGCACCAGGGCCAGCAGCAGCAGCGAAAGCAAGAACAGGGGCCGGGCCAACTTCTCCCACACCGCCAGCGGCACCTGGTAGGCCATCACGGCAACTACCGCCGACACCAGCAACCACATCGCGTGGCGCAGTAGAAAGTAGTTGTGGGTGTATTTTGCAAAGCGGGGGTTGTCGGGCATGGCAATCGAGGCGGAATACACCATCACCAAGCCCCACAGCAGCAAGGTCACGGTCACCCACAGCAGCCCTTGGTCAAAGCCTTTGGCCTGTGTGGGTGAGGTGCCGATGGCTGATGCGCGTGATGCCCCCAGGCGAACCGGCAGCATATCGGTGGCTGGCGTGCGCACACGATCCAGCCATCCCATCAGGCCAGATAAGCGGGCTGCTGAGGTGCTCACAGCCCACCCTCCAGCATCACACCGGCATCGGTCGCCAGGGTTTCAACGGCTTGCACAAAGGCGCGGGCGCGGTGCTCATAGTTGTCAAACATGTCAAAGCTGGCGCAGGCGGGCGACATCAGAACGGCATCACCGGTTTGGGCCTGTGCATTGGCTTGCGCTACGGCCTCTATCATGTCGGTGGCATCAAACAGCCTGACCTGGGTGTGTTGCAGTGCGCTGCGTATCTGGGAGGCATCGCGCCCGATAAGCACCACCGCGCGCACAAAGCGGCGCACGGGCTCCGCCAGCGGGCTGAAATCCTGCCCCTTGCCCTCGCCACCCAGGATCACCACCACCTTGCGGTCAGCCCCCAGGCCTTGCAGTGCGGCCACTGTGGCTCCCACGTTGGTGCCTTTGCTGTCGTCAAAAAACTCGATACCGTTGATGCATCCGACAGGCTGCACCCGGTGTGGCTCACCGCGGTACTCGCGCAAGCCATACAGCATGGGGCCAAGCGCGCAGCCGGCGGCGCTGGCCAGGGCCAGGGCGGACAAGGCGTTGATGGCATTGTGGCGACCGCGAATGCGCAAGGCGTCTGCGGGCATCAGGCGCTGGATGTGCAGCTCTGGCACCTCGCCTTTGCGCTTTTTAAGGGTTTCGTCGGCTTCCAGGGCTCGCACCAGCCAGGTCATGCCGTTGGTTGTTTCGATGCCAAAGTCGCCCGGGCGTTGGGGCATGTCACCACCAAAGGTGAGGTAAGCGCGTTGCTGTGGCTTTTGCAGTTTGACCTTGACCGGCGGCGGCAGCATGCCCATCACCACCGGGTCTTCGCGGTTCAGCACCATCAAGCCCGTGGTCCCAAACACCCCAGTTTTGGCTTGCACGTAGGCTTGCATGCTGCCATGCCAGTCCAGGTGGTCCTGGGTGATATTGAGCACGGTGCCTGCTGTGGGCTGGAACGTGGTCTCGCCGTCAAGCTGAAAGCTCGACAACTCCAGCACCCAGACTTCTGGCAAATTGTCTGCAGCCAAATGCACGGCCAGCGTGTCAAGCAGCGTGGGGCCAATGTTGCCCGCCACGGCCACCGTTTTTCCAGCGCGTGCCACCAGCTGCCCGGTGAGGGAGGTCACGGTGGTCTTGCCATTGGTGCCGGTGATGGCCACAACCTTGGGGTCGTAGCCCCGCTCGGCCTTGAGTTGCTTTAGGGCTTCAGAAAATAAGCCTAATTCGCCTGATGTGCTTATTTCATAAGCTTTTGTAGCTATTAAAATAATATTAATATCAGCGGGACTCAAGCCCGGACTCTTGAGCACGGCGGTAAGGTCGCGCTGCACCAGGGCGGCTTCCAGCGCGCCACCGACAAATTTGGCCGTGGGCACTTCACGTTGCAATGTGGCCAATTGGGGTGGGCAGGCGCGGGTGTCCGCCACGGTGACCTGCGCACCGCACTGCGCGCACCAGCGTGCCATGGCCAGGCCGGATGCGCCCAGGCCCAAAATCAGCACACGTTGGTCTTGCAGGTGGTTCATGGTTAACGCAGCTTCAGGGTGGTCAGCCCGACCAGGCACAAGAGCATGGTGATGATCCAGAACCGCACCACCACTTGGCTTTCTTTCCAGCCACTCTTCTCAAAATGGTGGTGCAAGGGTGCCATTTTCAAAATGCGCCGACCCTGGCCGTATTTCTTTTTGGTGTACTTGAAGTAGCCCACCTGCAGCATCACTGACAAGGCCTCGGCCACAAACACACCGCCCATGATGGCCAGCACAATCTCCTGGCGCACAATCACGGCAATGGTGCCAAGGGCCCCGCCGAGCGCCAACGCGCCCACGTCCCCCATGAAAACTTGCGCGGGATGGGTGTTGAACCACAAAAACGCGAGACCCGCGCCCGCCATCGCCGAGCAGAAAATCATCAGTTCACCCGCGCCAGGAATGTGCGGCAGGAACAGGTAGCGGGCAAACACCGAGTTGCCGGTGACATAAGCGAACACGCCCAGACAGGCCCCCACCATCACCACCGGCATGATGGCCAGGCCGTCCAGGCCATCGGTCAAATTC
>JBIJDQ010000521.1:0-2837 GCA_044344025.1 Rhodoferax sp. | reverse complement strand
CACGCGGTGGCCAACCCGTTGATCAACATCACCTTGCAGGGCCGCCACGACACGTATCCCAAACGCCGTGGCATGACGCGTGTGCCCGAACTGCTGGCGGCAGGCATCAACGTGGCGTTTGGCCACGACTGCGTGATGGACCCATGGTACAGCTTGGGGTCAGGCGACATGCTGGAGGTGGCGCACATGGGTTTGCATGTGGCACAAATGACGAGCCAGGCCGCCATGCGCCAGTGTTTTGATGCGGTCACGGCCAATGCCGCGCGTGCGATGGGGCTGGAGAACTATGGGCTGGAGGTGGGTTGCAATGCTGACTTTGTGTTGTTGCAAGCCCACAGCCCGGTCGAGGCCCTGCGCCTGCGCGCCACCCGGCTCAAGGTGTTCAAGCGCGGCAAGCTGCTGGCCGAGTCACCAGCCCTGGCCAGCCGTTTGTTTTTGGCAGGTCGGCCCCAGCAAACCGCCTGGATGGCTGACGCGGCCTGACTCCGCTTGAGTCATTGCGCTCAGCGAGGCACGTGAAAAGTGGTTTTTTCGCGTACCCGCGCCTGCAAGTCGCCCACCCGTGGGGTGAGCTGGGCGACCTCAAACTCGAAGGGCAGGGTTTGCCCGGAAAAAACCGCTGCCTGGGCGCTGTCCAGGCGCACCGCCACCGGGACGGTTTGGGCTTCAACCGGACCCAACGCCACGGTCAACGGGGCGACCAGCGCCAGCCCCTCCGTACCCCGAACGCTCACCTGGTAACGCTGGTTGGCCTCACTGGCGTTCATCAGATGCAGGCGGTAAATGTTTTCTACCTCGCCATTGTTCACCACCCTGGCAATCACGCCCCGGTCGCGCACAACGTCCATGCGTACCGGGCTGCGTTGGGACACGCTGGTGACAAATGCCGATGTGGCCAGCAACAGCAGTGCGCCGTAGATCAGCACCCGTTGTCGAAGCACACGTTTGAGCAGGGTGGATTTGTCCCAGCCTTGGTCAAGTCCGTTTTGGGTTGAGAAACGAACCAGGCCCAGTGGGTAATTCATCTGCGCCATGACGGTGTCACACACATCAATACACGCGGCACAACCAATGCAGTTGCTCTGTAGGCCGTTGCGGATGTCAATGCCGGTGGGGCACACCTGCACACACAAAGTGCAGTCAATGCAGTCACCCAAACCCAGCGCTTTGGGGTCGGCATTGCGTGGCCGTGAACCGCGTGTCTCACCGCGTGTGGTGTCGTAGCCGATCACCAGCGTGTCCCGGTCCATCATGGCGCCCTGAAACCGCGCATAGGGGCAGGCGTGTTTGCAAAGTTGCTCGCGCAGGTAACCGGCGTTCACATAGGTGGCCAGGCCATAAAAACCAATCCAGAAACTCTCCCACGGGCCCAGGCCCAGCAAGGGGAGTGCGGCAGCCACAGTGTGGATCGGGGTGAAGTAGCCCACAAAGGTCAACCCTGTCCACAGGCTGATGCCAAGCCAGAGCAGTTGTTTAGCCGACTTTCGAGCCAGTTTTTCCGGGCCCCAGGTCATGGCATCCAGGCGTTTGCGCGCATGGTGGTTGCCCTCGGTCTGCCGCTCAACCCACAGAAAAATTTGGGTGTAAACCGTTTGTGGGCAAGCAAAACCACACCAGACCCGCCCAACCACCGCCGTGACAAAAAAGAGCAGCAAGGCTGCCAGCATCAGAAGCACCGCCAGGTAAATCAGGTCTTGCGGGTACAGCACCAAGCCAAACAAGAAAAAGCGTTGTGTCTCCAGGTCAAACAACACTGCCTGGCGTCCATGCCAATCCAGCCAGGGCAGGCCATAAAACACCGCTTGTGTGAGCCACACCAAGGCCCAGCGCCAGGTGGCAAACCAGCCTGTCACGGCGCGCACGTAAATGGTGTTTTTTGATTCGATCAGGAACAGCCGACCGTCGTCGTCCGGGCTGGTGCTGGCAATGATGGGAATGGTCTTTCTGGTCATGACCTGACTGTGCCGCAGGTACATCTGAAATGGTAGATTCAGATTTCAACAATAAAACCATATCAGTTGAGCCATGAAAAGATATGAACGCTACGCCCAGGAGATTGCCGATCTGATCCCGCGCAAGCCGAACCCGCCACAGCGTTGCCAAGCGGGCAGTCAAGCACCGTTGCCATCAGCGACCTGGTGTTTCAGGTGCTGGAATCGACCCGGCAGGTAACGGTGGTGCCGCTGGGCTCAGCGTTTCCCGGCCCGACCCTGTTTCCGCTGGACAAGCTGGCGCGTGGTCTAACACCGGCCATGCGTCAACTGGCACCCGCACGCCTGATGGAAGACCTGACCTTGGGCAACGAGCGCCTGCGCCGCCAGATCAATTTGCGTTACCACGCGGAAGGGGCGGCCGTGGCCATGGGTGAAATCATCATCACCCACGGTGCCATGGAAGCGCTTAATCTTTGCCTTCAGGCCGTCACCCAGCCGGGTGACGTGGTGGCGGTGGAGTCGCCCACCTTTTATTCCGCCCTGCAGGCCTTGGAGCGCTTGAATTTGCGCGCGGTAGAGGTGGCAACCCACCCGCGTGATGGGGTCGACCTGGACTCTCTGACGCAGGTGCTGGACCAGCACCCGGTGAAGGCTTGTTGGTTCATGCCCAATTTTCAGAACCCGCTGGGTAGCCTGATGCCTGACAACCGCAAACAGGCACTGGTGGATTTGTTGGCCAAGCGCGATGTGCCGCTGATTGAAGACGATGTGTATGGCGAGCTTTACTTTGGCCTGCATCGCCCGTTGCCAGCCAAAGCGTATGACCGCCTGGGCCTCGTCATGCACTGCAGTTCGTTTTCAAAATGCCTGGCGCCGGGTTACCGGGTGGGGTGGGTGGCTGCA
>JBIJDQ010000519.1:0-2842 GCA_044344025.1 Rhodoferax sp. | reverse complement strand
GCAGGCTCAGTTTGTCGCCCATCCCGTCTGACAACAGCCGAATGGCGGACTCTCCAGAACCAAGCAGCTCGTTGACAAACCCTTGCACCATCTCATGGCACTGCGCCATGACCACGCGTGGGCTGCTTTGCACCTGCTCGATCACTTGTTTGTACTGGCGAGCGGTCTGGACATAACGGCGCTCACAGGCGATCAAGTCACGCTGTTGCAGGCTCAACAGTTCACTGCGTTGTTTTCGCAGCTGCAACGCCTGTGCTTGGGCACTGACACGCTCCTGTTCAGCCAAGGACTTGTGGTCTGAGGTGGGCCCGGACAGATTGATTACTGGGGTTCGGTCACTTTTTGCAGGAATGTAGCGAACCTGCTTGAGTCCCAACCCACGGATGACCTCAATTTGCTTGCTTGAGGTGACCTTGAAGCTGCCGGTGGGAAAAGGGTGTGCCATCCAACCCAAGTCAAGCTCAATGTACATGCCAAGCTGCAACTGTGTGACATCAAGGATCTCGAATTGGGTGTCTTCCATGCTGGGCATCAGTGAAGTATTGGTTTGGCTGCGACCACTGGCAGTAAAAAGCCTGTGATCGACGTTCCATCATACCCAGCAAAATCTTCTCATTTGGCTATGCATGCAACCAGGGCAATGTAACAAGGCGTAACAACCTGACCTGGTACCGTCAGCCCGTTAAGCTACACCTCAGCAGAGGGCCAATCGGCAAATGGAAAGGGCACTGCTTCGGTGGCAAAACTTACAAAACTGGCCACTTGCCCCTGAAAGCGACCCACGCTCTGGCCAAATGCAGCCAAACGCGGGTTGTGAGACTCGCTGACCAACGCAAACACAAACTGGATCAAGGCGGTGACAAGCAGCACCGTGCCAGCCAAGTGGTAGGCCAGCCCCATCAAGACCATTAACAAGCCTCGCATCCAGATGTTGCGTTTTTCCAAACCGATAATAGATGGGTCAGTCATGGCGGTTTCCTTCCATAGTGGGGTGAAAATTGTCAACGTGACGCGATGATCATGCCGGAAACTGCGATCAGGCCATGGAAAAATGTCAACTCTGGCGTGCCTCTGTCCACATGAATTCTGAGAATTGGCAGCTCAAGGGCTTGACTCAGGCAAATGAATCTTGAAGAATTGATGAACTTGATTGGAGTGGTGATTGGCTAAAAAACCGGAATTGTCAATACGGATGGGAGCCCTGGAGTGGGAGCGCTACACCTACGCACGGCCAGCCGATGCCGACCTGACGCTGATTGGCAGCGTCAGGGACGGCCAGCAAATGGGTGCGCTGGCGCAGACCTCAGACGGCAAGTACGTCCAGGTGGTGGGTGACTTCATGGTGCCTCTGAGTAGCTCCAAAGTTGCCAAAGCCCTCGCTAAGACGCAGGGCAAACCGGTGGCACCGGCTTTTTTTGCACCACTGCCATCCAGCAGCCCACCTAAACCGGCACCGGTGGTGACCATCAAGCGTCGGCGCGTGTTTGTGCTGCCAAGCTGACCGACAGCACCTTAGATCAATTGTGCGCCACCAGCTGTGTCACGGCATAAATCAACAGCCCCACACAGCCACCCACCACAGTGCCATTGATACGGATGAATTGAAGGTCGCGGCCAATGGCCGACTCAATTCGGTGACTCATTTCTTCCTTGGTCCAAAGGGCCAGTTGGGCCTCAATGAATTTCCCCACCTCACCCCGGTACTGGTGGATCAGGGCCGCACTGCCCAACTCAATGGACTGGTTCAGGCGGGTGTTGAGTTCAATATCTGTGGTCAAGGCATTCCCCAGTGTGCTGACAAAGCTTGCCAACTGCTCACCCACCCAAGGCGTGTCGCGTTGCAGTTCTGCCATCAGACGGGCCCGCAATAGGCCCCAGATTCCGTTCATCAGCGTTTTGACCTGCTCACTGCAAAGCGTGTCTTGCTGGTAACGGGCAATGGTTTTTTGCCAATCCGGGTCGGCTTTCAGGTGCACAATGAATTCCTTGGTGGTCACACCAAACCGCTGGCGCAGCGCATGTTGCGGGTTCTGACGAACACCCCTCGCCGACTGCCGTAGCGCATTGATCAGGCTGGGTGCGGCCCTGGCAATGGCCGCCTTGAAGAGAATGTTTTCAGCGCCAATGGCCTCAATCATGAAATCGGCAATCTCCGGCTGGTTACGCGCATCGGCCAGGTACTCGGCCACCCAGTCCAGCACGCCATCAAGCAGGTCCTGGTGCTTGTTTTGCGCCACCAGCAAGTCACCGAGCGTGGCCGCCATGTCTGACACATCCAACTCACCCAGTTGCCGGGTGGTAATGTCTGCAAACTGGCGGCTGATGCGGGCATCGTCAAGGCCCGCAAGCACCTTGCTGAAGGCATGGGCGGCCGCATGCCCCAGGCTGGCCGCCGTTTCGGGTGCGACAAGCCAGGTGCCCAACAAACCGGCAGGGTTGGCAGAACGAATCCGCCCGATGATGGCCTCTTCGGTGATGAAATGGGTTTCCACAAAATCACCCAAATTCTTGCCAATGGCTTCTTTGTTGTTGGGAATGATCGCCGTATGCCAGATCGGCAGGCCCAGCGGGTGACGAAACAGGGCGGTCACCGCAAACCAGTCGGCAATGGCACCCACAATGGCTGCCTCGGAAAAGGCCAGCACATACCCCATGGCCGGATGCAGTTGGCGCTGGCTTAAGGCCACGCCGTACACCACCACCATGGCCAGCAACAAGCCACCAGCCAGGCGCTGCATCTTTTTAAGGCCTCCCCGTTGCGTCAAGCCTCTGGCAAGCAGGTTCACCGGCCACCGCCCGTCGGGTCTGTCAATTGGCTTGACCGGTTCATGTTTAACCCCTT
>JBIJDQ010000518.1:0-2850 GCA_044344025.1 Rhodoferax sp. | reverse complement strand
CATAGCAGTCGGTGTTACAGACATGGATGGTGTTTTGTTGTTTATGGGTGTGGCCTTTATGTTGTCGCGCCAAGTGGTCAGATACCTTTTGGCACCACTCGACCTGTTGTTGCAAGCGGCAAAAAAAATCACTGCTGACCCCGCAGCCATGACCTTGATTCCGGTTCAATCTGCAAAAGAAGTCCAACAATTGGCGCAAGCGATCAATGTGCTTTGTCAAGGTATGGCGCAGGTCAATCAAACGGCCGATGTCAGGGTGATTGCACGAACCCAAGCCCTGGCCTTAAGCGAAAAACGACTGAAGCACCTGGTCAACGCCAGTACAGAAGGCTTTATGGCTTGGTGTGTTGACGAAAACAACCTATCGGTCACCTCACGTTGTTGTCAGCTGCTCGGACTTGATCAACAGGTGTTGTCCTATCCGCCTGAAACCCTCATCAATGCTGTGCCACCTGAAGAACGCGAAGCCATGTTTGCACTGTTGTGCGCTTGCCTTGAAGACGACATGCCATTTGAGCGTGAAATGCAACTCATGCATCCAGATGGAAGTGAGATATGGGTCAACCTGAGTGTGTCGGTTGTCGAGCGAACCCCCGAGGGCCGTGCCACGCATGTGCTGGGCCGTTTGACCGACATCAGCTTGCGCCAAGTGGCGCAGGCAGCCTTGGTTGATCGAACGGACGAACTGAACGCCATTTTGGACTTGAGTCCGGACGGTTTGGTGTTGCTGGATGAGGCACGCAAGGTCAACTACATCAGCCCCGCCTTCACACGCATGACCCACATTGAGATGGCTCACGTTCAAGGCCTGCATGTGACAGCGTTCTGGCATCGTTTCAGTCAGTGTTGTCAAGCCGATACGCCAGGACTGAGCATGGCAGGTGTGCCGGAAAACACGGCGACAGGTGGGACAGGCGCCCGGTTGTTGGTCAACTTGGAGCGCCCAGAGCGTCGTGTGCTTGCCATCACCCGTCAACGTCGCCAAAGCAGTCAAAAACCACTGGTTTTGTTTTTTCGTGATGTCACCCATGAAACCGAGGTGGTGCACCTGAAAAACAAATTCCTGGTCGCCGCTGCATTTGAGTTGCGCGCGCCGCTGACCAGTATTTATGGCTTTGCCGAAATTTTGATCAAGAACAAGCTTGATGACAAGTTCAAACAGGAATTTTTGGAAATCATCTACCGGCAGTCGAATGCGATGTCATTGCTGCTTAACGACTTGTTGGACTTGTCACGCATTCAAGACCTGGCGGCCAATGACCCGGTTGTCAGCAATATTTCGGCGCGGGCACTGGTGCAACAGGTTGTTGCCAGTTTCAACCGTCCGCCAGAACGCGCCGCGCCGCTGATTTGCGCCAAGGCCGTCAAACTGTTGATGAACGCAGATGCCAATAAGGTTCGGCAGGCCATTTTTAACATGCTCTCCAACGCCTACAAGTTTTCCCCGGATGGTGGCGATGTGCACATTGCCATTGATCAGGTTGCTCATGCAGAAGGCCGCCCCATGGTGGCCATTCGTGTGACCGACCATGGCGTTGGCATGACAGCCGAGCAAATCACCTGCATTTTCGAGCGTTATTACCGTGTCAATGAAAGCAGCCGTGTCCCCGGTACCGGGCTGGGGTTGTGCATCGTCAAGGACTTGGCCGAGCTGCATGGCGGCAGCGTGACCGTGGAAAGCACCCTGGGTCTGGGCACTTGCATCAGCTTGTTGTTGCCCTGCATGGCCCAGGAGCATGTGGTGCCTCTGAGTACACAGGTCGCCTGACCAGAAACGACTGACCATGCCTACCTCGACCTCAAATTACCGGCGAACGCTGGTGCTGCTTTGGCTTGCTGCCAGCATTCTGCTTGGACTGACCTGGTGGCATGTCTTTGCCTTGGTTGCAGATAACCGAGCCAAAGAGCTTGCCACTGCCGAACGCGACCTGGGCAATCTGACCCGTGTCACCCAAGAACACGCCATTCGCACATTTCGCGCTACAGACCAGGTGATCCAGTTCATCCAGTCGCGTTACCTGGAAAAGGGCAACAAACTTGACCTGACCGCGTTGTCTGAAAAAGGGGTAATTGACACGACGATTTTTCCGCAGGTTGGCATCATTGACGCAAGTGGCATCTACATTCTGGCCAACTTGCCGGTGACCGGGAAACTTGACCTGTCAGACCGAGAACATTTCAAAGTGCATGTGGCCACTGACACCGGGGAGCTTTTTGTCTCCAAACCGGTGCTTGGGCGGGCCAGCGGCAAGTGGTCGATCCAGTTGACCCGGCGCATCAACCGGCCAGATGGCCAGTTTGCCGGCGTGGTGGTGGTGTCAATTGCCGCCGACTATTTCACCCGCTTTTATGGCGAACTCCAATTGGGCAAGCAGGGGGTGATTGCCATGTATGGCATGGACGGCGTTGCCCGGGTGCGCAAGATCGGCGAGAAGGAAGAGTTTGGAGGCAGCGCCCTCGGGTCACTCATGTTTAAGGGTATTGCGCAGGGGCAACTCGCTGGCACCTACATCAGCCGCTCGGTGGTCGATGGTGTCGAGCGCCTGTACCATTACCGCAAAATACCAGGCTATCAACTGGTGGTGACCAACGGGGTGGCTACCAAAGACCTGCTGGTCAACCACCACCGTGCCGAAGAGGCTTTGTACTTGCAGGCAACGGTTCTTAGCCTGCTGTTGTTGGCCCTGGCTGCTGCCCTGGCGTACTACTTGCGACAAATTCGCGGTGAAATGAGAGCTCGTCAGCTGACACAGCAGCAGATTGAAGAGCGCAACGAGCAGCTCAACGCCATCTTTGAATTAAGCCCGGACGGTTTTGTGTCATTTGATGCGCACAAGTGCGTCAAATACG
>JBIJDQ010000517.1:0-2851 GCA_044344025.1 Rhodoferax sp. | reverse complement strand
TCCCGAGCAGCGCGCCAAATACCTGCCCAAACTGATCAGCGGCGAACACGTCGGCGCGCTGGCCATGAGCGAGCCGGGCGCGGGCAGCGACGTATTGAGCATGAAATTACGCGCCGAGGACAAAGGCGGTTACTACCTGCTCAACGGCAACAAGATGTGGATCACCAACGGCCCCGATGCCGACACCTTGGTGGTGTACGCCAAAAGCGAGCCTGAGCTAGGTGCACGCGGTGTGACCGCCTTCCTGATTGAAAAAGGCATGCCCGGCTTCAGCATTGCGCAAAAGCTCGACAAACTTGGCATGCGGGGCAGCCACACGGGTGAGTTGGTGTTCAACAACGTCGAGGTGCCAGAATCCCACATCCTGGGCGGCCTGAACATGGGTGCCAAGGTGCTCATGAGTGGGCTGGACTACGAGCGCGCCGTGCTCACCGGCGGCCCGCTGGGCATCATGCAGAGTGTCATGGACAACGTGATTCCGTACATTCATGACCGCAAACAATTTGGCCAGAGCATTGGTGAATTCCAGTTGATTCAAGGCAAGGTGGCCGACATGTACACCGTGTTGCAAGCCGGACGCAGCTTTGCCTACACCGTGGCGAAAAACCTTGACCTGCTGGGCACCGAGCACGTGCGCCAGGTGCGTAAGGACTGTGCCTCGGTGATTTTGTGGACCGCTGAAAAAGCCACCTGGATGGCCGGTGAAGGCGTGCAGATTTTTGGCGGCAATGGCTACATCAACGAATACCCGCTGGGGCGTTTGTGGCGCGATGCCAAGCTGTATGAAATCGGCGCAGGCACCTCAGAGATTCGGCGCATGCTGATTGGGCGTGAGCTGTTTTCCGAGACGTGTTGAACCGGGACTGTTTGACACCACGCATTTCTTCCTGTCATACCAAGCAGTCAAAATCACAGCTCAATACTCAAACTCTTAACGCATGAACTCACTTGAACACCTGCTTGACAACAATGCCACCTGGGCCGCCCGCATGGAGCAGCAACGGCCGGGCTTTTTTAGCCAACTCGCCAAGCAACAAAGCCCCAAATACCTGTGGATTGGTTGCGCCGACAGCCGTGTGCCTGCCAATGAGATCACCGGGCTGGACCCTGGTGAGGTGTTTGTGCATCGCAACATTGCCAATGTGGTGGTGCATTCTGATCTGAACGCTTTGTCAGTCATTCAGTTTGCGGTGGATCATCTCAAAGTGGAGCACATCATGGTGGTGGGGCATTACGGCTGTGGGGGGGTGTTGGCAGCGCTGCGTGGCACCCGCGTGGGCTTGGCGGACAACTGGCTGCGTCATGTGCATGACGTCAAGTTGCGCCACCGCAAGCGGTTGGAGCACCTCAGCGTTCTGGAGCAGGAAGACACCTTGTGTGAAATGAACGTGATTGAGCAAGTGGGCAATGTGGCCCTCAGCAACGTGATGCAGGATGCTTGGGCGCGGGGCCAAAAGGTGACCGTACACGGCTGGTGTTACGGCCTCAAAGATGGTTTGGTGAAAGACCTGGGTGTCAGCATGCAAAGTACCAACGAAGTGGTGGGTGTGTTTCGCAATGCGTTCAGGCGCTACCCCCGTCCACTGGCGCAAGGCTTGGCCAAGGGTCTGGCATGAAAAAGTATCTTTTTTAGTAAAAACCCCCTGAAGTGAATGTCTATTAAGCACATGTAGCTATAAGTAACAGAGCAAACATGTTTCCTTCGCGTCTTGACTCTTCGCTGGCCTACGACATTGCCAAAGCCATGATGGACGGCTTTAACCGCCATTACCGCTTGTTTCGCACCGAATCGGCCCGTGCCAAACACCGTTTTGAGACCGCTGACTGGGCTGGGCAGCAGCGCGCCCAGCGTGAGCGCATTGAGTTTTATGACCTGCGGGTGCGGGAGTGCTCAACGCGGCTGGAGCGCGAGTTCAAGGCCGGTGAGCAGCCCATGGACATCTGGCAACAGGTCAAGCTGCACTACATTGGCCTGCTGGTAGACCACCACCAGCCCGAGCTGGCAGAGACCTTTTTCAACTCGGTGACCACCAAAATTTTGCACCGCAGCTATTTTCAGAACGACTTTATTTTTGTGCGGCCAGCGGTCAGCACCGAGTACATCGAAAACAGCGAGTCCGAAAACCGCCCCACGTTTCGCGCCTATTACCCCACGCTTGACGGCATGCAAGCGATGCTGGTGCAAATGATTGAAGATTTTGACCTGCACCGTGAGTTTGAAGACCTGCCGCGTGATGCCGCCCTGGTTATGGGCGTGATGACCCCACTGCTGGTTGGGGTCAAGTTACACGCCAACTTTCAGTTGCAGGTGCTCTCCAGCTTGTTTTACCGCAACAAGGGCGCGTATGTGGTGGGCAAGATGATCAACGGTTTCCATGAGGTGCCGTTTGCGCTGCCCATTCTTTACACCAAGGGTGAAACCCGGTTGGCCATTGACGCGGTGTTGCACGGGGAAGACGACCTGCACATGCTGTTCAGCTTTGCGCGTGCCTACTTCATGGTGGACATGGACATTCCGAGCGCCTATGTGCAGTTTTTGCGCAGCATGATGCCGCGCAAGCCACGCAATGAGTTGTACAACGCGCTGGGCCTGGCCAAGCAGGGCAAAACCCTGTTTTACCGCGACTTTTTGCACCACCTCCGCCATTCCACCGACGAGTTTCGCATTGCGCCGGGCATCAAGGGCATGGTCATGCTGGTGTTTGACCTGCCGAGTTTTCCCTACGTGTTCAAGGTCATCAAGGACTTTTACCCACCCCCCAAAGAAACCAGCCGTGAGCAGATCAAAGGCAAGTATTTGCTGGTGAAGCAGCACGACCGGGTGGGCCGCATGGCCGACACGCTGGAGTAC
>JBIJDQ010000516.1:0-2854 GCA_044344025.1 Rhodoferax sp. | reverse complement strand
CATGCTCACCGATTTCTGGACCACTTCCTTGCTGCTTGCCGGCGCCGCTTTTGCTGCTGGCGTGCTCAACGCCATTGCCGGTGGAGGTAGCTTTTTGACCCTGCCGGCGCTGATCTTCGCCGGGGTACCACCCATCATGGCCAATGCCACCAGTGCGCTGGCCGTCAGCCCCGGTTACCTGGGCAGCACGCTGGGGTTTCGCCCCGAGCTGCGCGAGATTCCGCTGGCCCGGCTCAAGCGGGAGATGGCCATTGCGGCTTTTGGCGGCGTGGCCGGTGCGCTGTTGCTGCTGGTGACCCCGGCCAAGGTGTTCTCGGGCATCGTGCCCTGGCTGCTGCTGTTTGCCACCGTGTTGTTTGCCGCTGGCCCGGCCATTGCACGGCGGGCCACAAGCGCGGCGCACGGCACATCAAGCCTGGCCAAGTGGCGCGAACCCGGCTTGTTGCTGGCGGCCATTTACGGCGGCTACTTCAACGGGGGCTTGGGCATTTTGCTGATGGCGCTGTACAGCGCCACCGGCGAGTCGCGCATTCACACCGCCAATGCGCTGAAAAACCTCAACTCTCTGGTGCTGTCCTGGTTGTCGGTGGCAGCCTTTGTGCTGGCCGGGGTGATTGCCTGGCGCGAAGGCGTGCTGATGATGGTGGCCGCCACCGCAGGCGGTTTTTTTGGCGCACGCTGGTCCAAGCGCCTGCCCACGCAGTGGGTGCGGGTGGGCGTGATCGTGACCGGGCTGGTGATGACGCTGCTGTTTTTTGCGCGCAACCACTAACAAAAAGACGACCGCCGGGGTGATATTTGCTATTCTTTAAATAGCTATTGGCGCTTATTTGACAAGCGCTACGGACTAAAAGGATGCAGAAAACCGTTGTTGCAGGTAACGGATGATCGCGCCAGACTCGTAAATCCATTGGCTTTGGCCGTTGGGCTCGGTCACCTTGAGGCACGGCACCTTGTAGGCACCACCGCCAGCTTGCAAAGCCTCACGGTTTTTTAGGTCGTGCTGAGCGTCACGGCGCTCAATGGGCAGTGACAAGCGCCGCATTTCCTGGCGCACCTTGATGCAAAACGGGCAGGTGGAAAACTGGTACAGCGCAAGACTTTGGCACTGCTGGTTGACCGCTTGCTGCGCGGCAGGTGCCCGCACCACACCCTTGGGCTGGGCCAGACGCTCCCACAGCAGCATGAAAGGCCCGAGCACAATGCGCAGGGTCTTGAAAAAAGTCCGAATAATGATTCTCATGGGGGTCAGCGTGCCAAAGGGTTAAAAGCTGTATTTTCTCAGGCAACGCTGCTGTGCGCGCGTCAGAGCTTGGTATCCACCAGGATTGCCCGAAAGTCGTTCACATTGGTCAGTGTGGGTCCGGTCACCACCGAGTCGCCCAGCGCCTGGAAGAAGGTGTGGGCGTCGTTGTTGTCCAGAAAGCTGCGCGGGTTCATGTCGAGTGCCCAAGCGCGGCTGAGGGTGTCAGGGGTGAGCAGGGCGCCGGCGATTTCTTCGGCACCATCCACCCCATCGGTGTCACCCGCCAGGGCATACACGCCGTCAAGGTCACCCAGCGCCACGGCCAATGCCAGCAAAAACTCCACATTGCGCCCGCCACGGCCCTGGCCACGGATCGTCACCGTGGTTTCGCCGCCAGACAGCAGCACGCATGGCGTTTTGAACGGCTGGCCGCGCAGCACCACCTGGCGCGTGATGCCCGCCAGTGTTTTGGCCACGTCACGCGCCTCACCCTCCAGGCTGTCGCCCAGAATGTAAGGGGTGAATCCGGCCACCAGCGCTATTTTTGCGGCAGCTTCCAGCGCGATTTGGGGCGCGGTGACCATGCGCACGCTGCTGTTGTGCAGGCGTGGGTCACCGGGCTTGACGGTTTCACCCGCGCCGCTTTGCAGCAAAGCGCGCATGGCATCAGGCATGGCAATTTGGTAGCGTTGCACAATGGCCAAGGCATCGGTGCAAGAGCTTGTATCGGCAACGGTGGGGCCAGAGGCAATGTCCGTGGGCGCATCGCCCGGCACGTCAGAGATCAGCAGCGTGAGCAATTGCGCCGGGTGGCACAAGGCGCCAAGGCGGCCACCTTTGAGATTGGAGAGGTGCCGACGCACGCAGTTCATCTCTGAAATGGTCGCGCCTGACGCAAGCAGTGCAGCGTTCACGGCTTGTTTGTCTTCCAGCGTCAAGCCCTCGCCTGGCGCCACCAGCAGGGAAGAACCGCCGCCAGAAATCAGCGCAATCACCAGGTCAGCTTCTGTGAGGCCCGTGACCAGTTGGGCAATGCGCTTTGAGGCGGCCAACCCCGCTGCGTCAGGCACCGGGTGCGCGGCTTGCACGATCTCGATGCGCTGGCAGGGCACGTCGTAACCATAACGCGTCACCACCAGGCCAGTCAACGGGCCAGCCCAGTGGTCCTCAAGGGCGCGCGCCATGGCCGCCGATGCCTTGCCCGCGCCGATCACGATGGTGCGCCCCTTGGGCGGCGGCGGCAGGTGCGCAGGCAGGCACAGGGCGGGTTGCGCTGCGGCCACGGCCGCATCAAACATGTCACGCAGCAGGGCGCGGGGGGCTGTGGGCGTGGCAGTCGGATGTAGCATGTGACGACCCTTGAAAGAGGAGAACGGACGATGGGCAGTATTTATACGTCAATTTGACCGATAGCCCTTATAAATCATGCTCAAGAAGCTACTATTTTTATAGTTAATGAGGACTGATGGCTTATCCACAACACCAGCTTGGCACGGGCTTCGCCACCGGACACGGGGGCATCCAGCCACCGCTTGCCATGCATGCCCAGCGCTATTTTCTGTGCCGTCCCGCTGAGCCATGATGGCCATAGCCCTCTAAAATTGATGC
>JBIJDQ010000515.1:0-2855 GCA_044344025.1 Rhodoferax sp. | reverse complement strand
GCGTTGACCATTGACCGGGGGGTAGGTAGTTTTGTGGCAAACATTGACGATGTGGCCACCAGCAATTCCCTCACCGTTTTGAATCTGTTGGATCGCCGGTCGAGGTATTTGCAAGCCAGCGACATGCTTGACCAAGTGGCGCTCGACCCCTACACCTTCACGCGGGATGCGTGGTTGCAGCGTCGGCAAAATTCGGTTTATGACGGTAACCCGCCTGACGACGCTGAGCCAGCTCCCGGCGCAAATGAAAATCTGCCCCAGTAATTTTTCAGGAATAAATTGAATATGAAAAGACGTTTTTTGGGCCAGTGCGTGCTGGCGGTTTTGACCAGCGCGTCGCTGGGGTTTGCAGCACCGGTGTTTGCGGTTGACGAGGCACCTGACGCATTGATTGACCGCTTGACCAAAGAGGCGCTTGACACCATTGCCACCGACAAATCGGTACAGGCGGGTGATGTGGGCCGCATCATTGAGCTGATGGACGAAAAGGTCATGCCGTACCTGAATTTCCAGCGCATGACATCGTCTGCTGTTGGGCCCGGTTGGCGTCAGGCCACGCCAGAGCAGCGCAAGCGTCTTGAAACCGAATTCAAAACGCTGTTGGTGCGCACCTACTCGGGCGCCATGGCGCAGGCTAAAAACCTGTCGTTCAGTGTGAAACCCCTGCGCGCAGCCCCAGAAGACAAAGAGGTGATTGTGCGTACGGTGATCAAAGGCCGGGGTGACCCCCTACAGCTTGACTACCGCCTGGAGAAAACGCCAGGCGTTGGGGCAGGTTGGAAGATTTTCAACATGAATGTGCTTGGCGTGTGGCTGGTGGATACCTACCGCAGTCAGTTTGCGCAAGAAATCAACGCCAAAGGCATTGACGGCCTGATTGCCACTTTGACCGAGCGCAACAAGACCAACGCAGCGGGTTCCGCCAAGACCGACAAACCGGCCAAAAACTGACCATGTTGCAGTTGCCTGCCACCGTAACGCACAACACCGCCACAGTTTGCCTGGCTGACCTGCTGCGGGCTGTGGCATCGGAGCCATCGCCTTGCGTTGCGTTGGATGTTGGCGCCTTGGTTCAGTTTGACTCCACGGCACTGGCCGTGTTGCTGGCATTGCGTCGGGCCGTGTTGAAACTTGGAAAAACCTTGTCCTTGCAAGCGGTGCCGCCGCGACTTGCTGATCTGGCCCGTTTGTACGGCATTGCCGAGTTGCTGCCTGCGCAAGTGTGAAGCACGTCCCCCAAAAAAAGCACCCATGCCAGCCATTTCCTTTCAGTCAGTTTCCAAAAGTTACCCCTCCCCGCGCGGCCCGCAGGGCAGCAGCTTTTTGGCGCTTGATGATGTCAGCCTGGACATTGAAGAAGGGGAGTTTTTTGGTTTGCTAGGTCCCAACGGTGCAGGCAAGACCACCTTGATCACCATACTTGCTGGTCTTGCCAAGGCCAGTTCCGGTCGGGTAAAGGTCCTGGGGCACGATGTCCAGAAAGACTTTGCCTTGGCGCGACGGGCTTTGGGCGTGGTGCCACAAGAGTTGGTGTTTGACCCCTTTTTTAATGTGCGCGAGGCCTTGCGCTTTCAGTCGGGCTACTTTGGTGTGAAGAACAACGATGCCTGGATCGATGAGTTGCTGGAAAGCCTGGGCCTCTCTGACAAAGCCAACGCCAACATGCGCACACTGTCGGGTGGTATGAAGCGGCGTGTGCTTGTGGGTTTGGCGTTGGTGCACAAGCCACCGGTGATCGTGCTTGATGAACCTACCGCCGGGGTGGATGTCGAACTGCGCCAGACCCTGTGGGCTTTCATTGCCAAGCTGAACAAGCAGGGCAGCACGGTGCTGCTCACCACACACTACCTCGAAGAGGCAGAGGCCTTGTGTGGCCGCATTGCCATGCTCAAGTCTGGGCAGGTGGTGGCGCTGGACAGCACCAGCGCCTTGCTCAAATCGGCTTCGGGCAACGTGTTGCGCTTCAAGGTGGATGGTGATTTGCCAGCTGAATTGGCAGCCCAGGCCCGAGTGACGGGTCGTGTCGTGCAGTTCCCGGCACAAGATGCTTTGGCCATTGAGCATTTCCTGGGTGCTGTGCGGCAGGCCGGATTGGTGGCTTTGGACATTGAGATTCGGCGTGCTGACCTTGAAGATGTGTTTTTACACGTGATGAGCCAGCACAACACAAGCAAGAAGGTGGGCCCATGACCGGCTGGCAGATGCTGCTTTACAAAGAGGTGCTGCGGTTTTGGCGTGTGGTGGGCCAAACCGTTTCCGGGCCAGTGCTGACGGCCATGCTCTACCTGCTGATTTTTGGCCACGCGCTTGAGTCCCATGTCAAGGTGTATGACACGGTCGGTTACACCGCGTTTTTGGTGCCAGGCTTGGCCATGATGAGCTTGCTGCAAAACGCTTTTGCCAACAGCTCTTCGTCATTGGTGGCCAGCAAAGTGATGGGCAATCTGGTGTTTTTATTGCTGACCCCTTTGTCTTACCGGCACTGGTTCCTTGCCTATGTGGGCGCCGCCATTGTGCGTGGGCTGGTGGTGTGCCTGGGTGTTTTTGTGGTGTCGGCTTTTTTTGCGGACATCAGTTTTGTGGCTCCGTTGTGGATTGCCGTGTTTGCCTTGTTGGGGGCCGCCATGATGGGCGCTTTGGGCCTGATTGCCGGCTTGTGGTCGGAAAAATTTGAGCAACTGGCGGCGTTCCAGAATTTCGCTGTGATGCCCATGACTTTTTTGAGTGGTGTGTTTTACTCCATTCACTCGCTGCCAGCGTTTTGGCAAACGGTAAGTCACTTCAACCCGTTTTTTTACGTCATTGACGGTTTTCGGTATGGATTCTTCGGGGTCAGCGATGTCTCGCCGTGGTTG
>JBIJDQ010000514.1:0-2856 GCA_044344025.1 Rhodoferax sp. | reverse complement strand
ACATCACGCAGGTCCTGGTGCATGTGGTCGAGCAGTATGGTGCGCGAAAAAACCCTGCTCGGGCGTGACATCAGCAGCGCGAGCAACCGGAACTCGACCGGCGTCAACGGTACCGGGCGCTGTTCCCAGTAAATGCTTTGGCTGGCCTCATCAACCCAAAGCCCTGCCTTTTGCGCTGATGGGGTTGGCGTTGTCCCGCCCGAAAATGCCAGCGCACCGTCGGAGCGGCGCAGCAGTGCCTTGATGCGTGCCACCACCTCACGCGGGCTGAAGGGTTTGCAGACGTAGTCGTCGGCGCCGGTGTCCAGCCCCAGTAGGCGGTCAATCTCGTTGAACCATGGCCACCAGCACACCGTCGGTTGCTCCGTTAACCCTCCCAAAGCGCCGGCTCACGGGCAGCAGCCACTGCCCGTCGGCCGCCTTCACCGGGCTGCCAAACACCAGCTCACGGTCGGCCCCGCGCACATGGGGAGCAAAGTAGTCGCTGTCTACTCCCGCCCCGTAGCCCCAGCCGGATTCGTTCTGGCTTGACAACACCAGCGCACCGTTGTGCCCCAGCAGCAGCACATTCTGAATCAGCCGGTCGGGCGGCAGTAGCTGGGCCAACAATTTTTGTGATTGCGCCACATCGAGCTTGCCCGCGCGGTGCAGCGGCCACAGCTCGGCATCGGCCTGGGCAAGACTGGCAGCCACGCGGTGCAGGGTCTGGCGCGCATGCTCTTCCAGCACCCGGGCAAAGTTTTCGGTTTGCAGTTCGGCGCGCTTGATGACTTCGGTGCGCTCGCGCTCCAGTTGAAAACCGGTGTAGGCAATCATCAGCAGTCCGCTGAGAACCGCCACCAGCGTGGGAGTCAGGCGCAATTTGAACTTCATGCTATTTCAGCGCGCCCATCTCTTTGTAAAACCGCGCTGCGCCTGGATGAAACGGAATGCCCGCGCCCTGCACGGCATTGGACAGTGTGATGTGGCGGCCCTTGGGGTGGCCCTGTGCCAGCACTTGCTGTGCGGCAGCACTGTAAAGCGACTTGGTGACCTGGTACACCAGCTGTTCATCCACTGTGTCGCGCGTCACCCATTGCGCCCCCACCGCCAGGGTTGGGGTGGCGGCAATGCCGGCATAGGTATCGGCGCTGATGGTGTCGGCGGTCAAAAACGGGCTGGCTGCGCGCATGCGCTGCGCCTGCGGGCCGTCGATGGGCAGCAGGTCGATGCCCGTGGCAAGCAGGTCCGTGACGGCCTTGGCGGGTGTGCCGCCGGTAAAAAAGAAAGCGTCCAGCGTTGCGGCCCTGAGCTTGTCGCCGGCCTGGTTGGGTTTGATGTATTCGGGCTTCATATCGGCCTCGGTCAAACCATAGGCTGCCAGCACCTGGCGGGCACTGATCAGGGTGCCCGAGCCCGCCTCGTCCAGCGCTACACGCTTACCCCTGAGGTCGCCAATGGTTTTGATACCCGAGCCCTTTTTGACCACTATGTGAATGCTCTCCGGGTACAGGTTGGCGATCAGGCGCAAGCCGAGCAGGCGCGGTTTACCTTCAAAAATGCCGACTCCGTTATAGCCCCAACTTGCCACATCGGCCTGGCTTAAGCCAGACTCCAGAGAGCCACTGCTAACGCTGATGACATTGCCCAGCGACCCATTGCTGCTTTGCGCGGTAGCGATGATCTTGCCCGGCTGCGACACGGCGGCTGCCATCAGCACACCCACGGGGAAATAGGTGCCGGCGGTGCCACCCGTGCCAATGCGCAAATGCTGCTGTGCACTGGCAGTGCCAGCGCACAAAGCCAGTGCGAACAACAGAGCCGCGAACGGTTTGAGTCTCACGAGTGCTCTAATTTTCATAGCTATTGGCGCAAGTAGTACGGGGCATAAGAGCCATTCTCTTAGGTAAATAAACTTTCCAGCCCCAGACTGAGCTCGCTCAGGCTTGGCAAGTCCTGCAACACGGCGTTGCGCGACAGCGGAATCTTGGCTGCCACTGTGCCCGCCCAGGTGGCCTCAAGGTCCTGGGGGCTGAGCTGGTTTTCTTCTGCACGTGAGCGCCAGGCGGAAATATGCACCAGAGCCCCCAGCGGATCAAAGTCGGCTTGCGCCAGCGGGTTGGCCGCACCGGCAATGGCCTTGGAGAACTGGATCGGAAATTGCCACCGGCGTGCCAGTTCGGCGCCCACATCGGCGTGCGTGTAGCCAAAGGTCGCTTGCTCGGCGGCCAGGCGCTGCGGGTCCAGCAGGCCGAGGGCCGCATTCACCTGCTGCATCTCCTGTGGCATGCCCAGGTGCATCACCAGTTCGCCGATAGAGTGCATCAGGCCCACGGTAAACGCCAGATCGGGTTTGATGGCCACCCGAGCGCCCAGGTGGCGCGACACCACCGCCGTGTGCAAGCTGTGGCGCCAGAACTGACGGGCATCGAGGCCGGGAATGGCCTTGAAGCTGCCGGTCAGTCCTATGCTGATCACCAGCGAGCGCACATTGGTAAACCCCAGCTTCACCACCGCATCGGCCACCGTGGCCACCGTGTAGGGCACCTCGAAATAGGCCGAATTGGCCATGCGCAGCACGTTCGCGCTGAGCACCTGGTCGGCTGAAATGAGGTCGACCAAGCGGGCCACGGCCACATCTTCGTCGTTGAAGCTGGTAATCAACTCCTGCATCACCTTGGGAATGGTGGGTAGGGCTCTGGGTTGGCGAAACAGGGTTTCGAGGTTCATGTGACAGTACTCCTTGATGCCAACGCTCTACGGCGCTAAATGTTGTCTGATGGCCAGTGCGGCCGCTGCAAACGCAGCCGCCAGGCCTTGTGCCAAACTTGTGCAGGCAGGTGCATCACCGGCCTTGCCCGTGGTTTCGATGGATTG
>JBIJDQ010000513.1:0-2857 GCA_044344025.1 Rhodoferax sp. | reverse complement strand
ACGGCGTACACATCAGACGACTGGCCCATCTTGGCTCTGGTGGCAAAGTTGGGCTCCACACTGTCGGTCATGTTGAATTGCGCGATCAATGCCGAAGGGTTCTTTTCAACCAGAATCAGCAAATGCTTGACGCCCGCCAGGGTGGTGCTGGCAGTCAACGGAACCACAGCACCGTTTTCTGCAATGTCAGGGCCACCAATGGTGACATCTTTGCTTTCAACCGGGGCACCTGCACCCAGGGCCTTCAGTGCGTCAGCAATGGTTTTGGCTTCAAAGGCTCCCTTGTTGTACGCAAAGGCGTGCTGTGGAAAAAGACCCGTGGTGGCCAACAGGCCAGCCACGACAGCGCTGTGTTTGAGTGTCTCGCGACGAGTTTGCATAGGAGTCTCCTAGGGTTAAGTTCTGACGAAAAAAGGGATTACAACAGTTGAAAAAACAGCGTCTTATTTGACGTTTCCTGATGCCAGCCAAGCTGCAATTAACTTGGCATCGGCATCACTCAAAGTCTGGGGTGGCATAGGGATTTCACCCCAAACACCCACACCACCGGCCTTGATTTTGGCGAGCAAGTAGTCAGTCTTGCCCGCATGTTTTTTGGCCACATCGGTGTAAGCCGGACCCACAATTTTCTTGTCGATGCCGTGACACACCAGGCAACCATTTTTTTGTGCAGCTGCAACAGCTTTTTTGGCATCGAGTTTGGCTTGGTCTGCTGCAGACAACTGCACCGGAGCTGCCGCCACCTCACCCGCTTTTAGCTCGGGTTGCAAAGTGTCAGCACCCTTGATGCCAACTGCACGCACCTGCTCGGCGATGTTGCCGTGTGCATTGCGGGCAAACGCGGGCAGGAATGAAGCCAGTTTGGCTTCGGGGGCACAACCTTTCATGCACGCCACATTGCTGGTGTCGGGCTTTTTGGCACCGCCAAACT
This sequence comes from Rhodoferax sp., assembly GCA_044344025.1. Classification (GTDB taxonomy): domain Bacteria; phylum Pseudomonadota; class Gammaproteobacteria; order Burkholderiales; family Burkholderiaceae_C; genus Rhodoferax. Next base: position 1,926 of record JBIJDQ010000513.1, on the reverse strand, counting down.
CCTTGCCTGGCCACAGGGTGTGTTCAGTGGTCATGCCGTTGCGGTTGGGCATGCGAGCCTGTACGTCCCGAATGGTTTTTTCATTGAGCACGTAGTTGTCAGGCACGATGCCATTGAGGTTGAGCAAATACGCTAACACCGCGTAGACATCATCGGCCGGAAGCGACTTAGGCTCGTTCCAGGGCATGGCACGGTTAATGAAATCCCAAATGGTGGAAACGGTAGGCACCTTCATGAACGTGGTGCGACCTGGGAAGTCTTTGTTGCGCAGGTTGGCAACATGGCCAGTTTCCATGTCTTTGGTGGTAACACCCCCCACCAGCGGACTGAACACCTCGTTGGAGTCGCCAAAAATGCCGTGACACGATTCACACTTGGCTTCCCAGACCACTTGGCCCCGAGCGACCGAGCCTGAGCCATTGGGCAAACCCTTGAAGTCAGGGCGCACGTCGATGTCCCACGCCGCCACTTCTTTGGCTGTTGCCTCACGGCCCACACCAGGGTATTTGCTGACACTTTGGGCTGCAGCGATGCCACCCAGGGTCAACAGGGCGATGCCCAATGCTGCTTTACGAAATTTGAACATTTTTCACCTCACCGTTTTCTTGGACCAGCCACGACTGGATGGCGTTGTTGTGGTAGATCGAGCGGGTGCCACGCACACCGCGCAGTTGTTGGTAGGTAGGTTGCACAAACCCTGTTTCATCGATGGCACGGCTTTGCACAATGGTCGCCTTGCCGTCCCACACCCAGTCAATGTTGAAGCGCGTCAGGGCCTTGGACAACACCGGCGACTCCAGCCGCGCGGTGCGCCAGTTGCGGCCACCGTCCACTGACACATCTACCCGTTTGACTTTGCCACGCCCTGACCAGGCCAGACCGGTGATGTTGTAAAACCCTTTGTCCAGCAACAATTGGCCACCTGAGGGCGTGGTGATGACGCTTTTGCACTCCTGCAACCCTGAGTACTGACGGTGCTGACCATCGGGCATCAAGTCCATGTAGTGATTGGCCTCATCTTTGGCGGCATAAGGCATGTCACCGACCTCAAGGCGACGCAGGTACTTGACCCAGCTCACACCTTGAATACCTGGCACTACCAAACGCAGCGGGTAACCGTTTTCCGGGCGAAGCATTTCGCCGTTTTGGCCATAGGCCACAAACACTTCGCCGGACTTGATCAAACTCATGGGGATGGTACGGGTCATCGATGAGCCGTCTGCCCCTTCGGCCAGCACAAACTTGCCATTCTTCAAATCAGCCCCGGCAATCTCCAGCAAGGTGATCAGCGGCACACCTGTGAATTCGCTGCAGGAGACCATGCCGTGCGTGTACTGCACTGTAGGCACAGCCACGTTGCCCCATTCCACAGCGGTATTTGCACCGCATTCCATGAAATGAAAACGCGACACCGAGGGCAGGCGAATGATTTCATCCAGGGTAAATACTTTTGCCGCTTTGACCATGCCGTTGATCATCAGGCGATGCTTGCTGGGGTCAATGTCCCACCAACCCTGATGGTGACGTTCAAAATGCAAACCGCTGGGGGTCACAATACCAAACAGTGACTGCAGGGGAGCAAACGACACGGACGCTTGCGTGGTTTGTGTCAGGCCCGGACTGGGGCGACGCTGCACGTTGAATTCGTACTTGGAAGGCTTGCCATAGCCGTCATTCAGTGCAACGCCCTGACCCAGAGCCAGGCTATGCTCAGGCAAATTCAAAATATTGGGATCACCACCGCCTGCGGCAACCGGGTTGCTTTGGGCCAACGCTGCAGGCACTGCGGCACCCGCAGCGGCAGCGGCAAAGGCGTTGCGAATAAAGTCGCGACGCCCTTTCTTGGCTTCTGAAAATACGGCTTTGATGCCGTCTTGATTCAGAAAATTCTCAGGGGCCTTGACGAGCCGACCTGAGTTCACACTT
>JBIJDQ010000512.1:0-2858 GCA_044344025.1 Rhodoferax sp. | reverse complement strand
TCACGGCACCGGCCACCATCAGGTCAGCGGTGCGGTCATGCAAGCGGTCACAGGCCAATTTGATGGCGTAAAGCGACGAGGCACAGGCCGCGTCCAGCGCAAAAGCACCGCCACCCAGGCCCAGCGCACGCGCTGTCAGGTGTGCAGGCAGGCCCGAGTTAAAACGGTTTTTGGGGTGTGGCCGGGGCGTGTCGCCCAACCACACACTCTGCGCAAACTGCGCCATCGACGCGGAAGGAAACGACAAATTTCCCAGCACCAGGCCAGTGGTGTTGGACGGCCCCTCGCACCCAGCGCTGCGCAAGGCATCGCGCACGCCTTGCACGGTGAGCTGAAACAGCGGGTCAAGCGCACGCAATTCGTCGGCAGGCACAGCGGTGCCAGTGGCCTCAAACTGAAATCCACTGACGTAACCACCCACGTCTGACCAGGTGCGGTCAGCCGACTGGCCAACGCTGCCCATGACACTGTCACGCGGCAGGCCCCAGCGCCCGGCAGGCACGCTGGCAATGCTGCTTTTGCCCGCCAGCACATTGGCCCACAACGCCTGCGGGTTAAGCGCACCGGGCAGCGTGCAGGACTGGCCGACGATGGCTATCGGCTCGAAACCCATCGGGTTGCGCTTCATCAGGCGGCGTGGGCTGGTGCAGCTTGGGCCTCGCCGGGGCGCAGCACGGTTTCAACCCCGATCAACTCGGCCAGCAACTGGCCGCTGCCGTCGACAAACGCGATGTCACACACCGTGCGGGCCTCATGAATCTTGCGGCCATACACCACGCCCTGCACCTGGCCCGAGTTCAGGCCACTGCGGTAACTGCGGTATTCGCCCAGCGCCATGGGCAACACGGCACCACCCAGTACCTGGCGCGACCAAAGCAGCGCCAGTTGCAGGCCGCCGTCAAGTGCGGCGGCATCAGTGCACCAGGCCTCAAGGGGCCAGCCAACTTGGCTGTTGCCCAAGAGTGTGCCCACGATGCCGTCACGCGACACACCCTGCACCGCGTTGATGACCTGGAAACCTGGCCCGTGAAACAACACATGGCCGTCGTACACCGTCGCCTGCGTCCAAGGCTGTAGCGCAGGCGGCGGGGCAAAAGCCGGTGCCGCAACCGGCGCGTCTGTCATGCTGACGGTGGCGCTGTAATGCAGCACCTTGTTTTTGCCACGCAATTCGACCCCAATTTCAGCACCCGAGCCATTGGAGAGCAGCTGTGCGCTGACCACAAAGCGGTCACCCACGCCAGCAAAATTCTCCAGCTTGATGCCGCGCAATACCTTGACCTGCTTGACCGCCGAGGCCGCCAAATCCGGGCGGCAGGCGTGTGCTGCGCGCATGAACCATTCCACCGCCAGCACCATGGGCAACACCGGGGTTCCGGCAATGTTGTGGTCTGCCAGGTAGGGGTGTGAGGCCTGATTGACCAACACCTCAACCGTGGCCTGTGGTGTCACGCTGGCGCCCAAGGCACCGTCGCCCTGGGCACCACCGATGACAATTTGTGTGGCATCACTGCGGCAGGTCAGCTCATCGACAAAACGCTGCGCACCTGCGGCCAGCGGAATCAGGGCCACACCCATGTGTTCAAAATGGCTCTTGAGGCTGGGGGTCACCATGCCACCGTCCCACGGGCCCCAACCAATGGCACGCACCACACAAGCCGCGCCACGGCGGGCCTGCTCTGCGCAGGCCACCAGGTTCAGCACCTCGTTGGCCATGGCGTAGTCACACTGGCCCAGGTTGCCTGTACGGGCTGCCACCGATGAAAACAGGCACAGCGCCGTTACCGGGTCATTGGCCGTGGCGGCCAGCAGCGCGCGCAGGCCACTGACCTTGGTGTCAAACACCCGGTCAAATTGCGCGTCGGTTTTTTCTTCAATGCGTTTGTCGGCCAGCACACCGGCCCCATGCACCACAGCGGTGATCGGGCCCCAGTCTTTGCGCACGCTGTCCAAGGCGGCGCTCAGTGCATTGGCATTGGCCACGTCAACCGCCAGGTAACGGGCCTCCGACCCGGCAGCTTGGAGGGCGGCCAGCGTGGCGCGGATTTCGCGCAGGGCAAGCAAGTTGGCCAACTGACCATTCAGTTCAGCTGGGGTCGGTTTGAGCCCCTGGGCTTGCGCACGCTGCATCAACACGCGTTTGAGGCCAGCGTCATCCGCGATGTTTTGCAAGGCTTCGGGCTCGTCTGCCAGCGCGGTACGGCCCAGCAAAACGATGCGCGGTTGTTTGGCCTTGGCCAACGTGATCAGACCCGCCGCCGTCACGCCACGACCCCCACCGGAGGCCACCACCACCGAGGTTTTGCCAAGGTTGTCAGCCGCCACCGAGGGCGAGGGTGTCAAAACCGAAGCCAGCGTGCTGCGGCGGCCATCGGCATGTAGCCCGACTTCGAGTGTGCTGCCGCCTTGCAGCAGCTCGGTCAAAATGGCTTGGGCCAAGTCGCTTGCACTGCGTGTGCCGCGCTCCAGGTCAATCGCTTTGACAGACGCTTGCGGCCACTCTAGCGCAGCGGTGCGCGCCAAGGCACTCACGCCGCCGAGGTAGGCCCGCGTGGCATCACGCCCGGACAAACCAAAGTCGCCGCCGGTGTCCTGCACGGTGACAAACGCGCCGCCATTGGCCGTCAGTTTTGCCGCTACAGCGCGGCTGGCCCGAAAGGCTTCGCGGTTGATGGCAACGGCCTCGTCAACGGTTGCCACAGCCCGCAGGCCACCCAGAAAAATAACCGCGTCGGCATCCGCTGGCACGCTGCTCACCACACTGGCGGTAACACCGTGTTGGGCCAGACCAGCCACCAAGGCGTTGGCCACGCCAGTGCCGTCGTCGGTCACCACCAGATGCTGTGCTCCCAGCACAC
>JBIJDQ010000565.1:0-2674 GCA_044344025.1 Rhodoferax sp. | reverse complement strand
GCAGCTTGACCGAAGCAACTCCGACTGATGCAGCAGCAGACATCGTGGCCGAGACCATCAACCTGGCCGTCACCGGACCAACCAGCACCATTGGCACCAGCACATCGCGTCTGGAAATTGACGCGGTCACGCTCAATGCCAGCAGCGCCGGCGGCAGCCAATTCCTGGAAGACACGGCAGGCGGTCTGGCCGTTGGCTTGGTCACTGCCACACAAGTGGCAGGCAACGAAGTCAACCTGGTCGTCACCAACGGCAGCTTGACCGAAGCAACTCCGACTGATGCAGCAGCAGACATCGTGGCCGAGACCATCAACCTGGCCGTCACCGGACCAACCAGCACCATTGGCACCAGCACATCGCGTCTGGAAATTGACGCGGTTACGCTCAATGCCAGCAGCGCAGGCGGCAGCCAATTCCTGGAAGACACTGCGGGTGGTCTGGCCATCGGCTTGGTCACCACGACACAAGCTGTAGGCAGCCAAGTCGATTTGTTGGTCAGCAATGGCAACTTGAACGATCATCAAAACGATGACCTAACCACGCAAGACGCCGACATCATCAGTGAGACGCTCACCCTGAAAGTAACCGGCGCGGGCAGCACCATTGGTGGTGGCGGGCGAGTTCTTGAATTTGATGCTGTGACCTTGAAGAATGTCACTACAGACGGGGGCGATATCTTCCTGACCGACACCAAAGGCGGTGTTGCCATTGACTTGTTGACCACTGGTGGCGCAATTGGCAGCAAGATTGTGCTGTCATCGCTTGGTGGGGGGATTATGGAAACCTCCCCACGTGATGCGCAGTCTGATCTGGTAGCCGACTCAGTACAGTTGACTGTTGTGGGGCCTCAAAGCGACATTGGTTCTGTCAGCGAGAAGTTGGAAATTGATGCCAACACAGTCGGCGTGACAACCATCGGCGGAGCCAGAAACTTCTTGTCATTTCCCGACGGCACACCCACAAAAACCTTTGCGCCAGGGCAGCCTTCCGCCCTGATTTTGCAAGACAACAAGGTACTTGGTGGTGGAGACATCAACCGTTATCAAGAAGCGCAGTTCTCGGTCACCATGTATGACAATCAAAAGCTGTTTTATGAATTGGTTGGTTTGAGCTACTTTGGGCAAGCTGGTTTGAGCGCAATTGATCTCATCGCACCAGTTGCAAAACGAGCGGGAAGTCTGCCAGAAATGATGTCCAGATAACATCACCCTCGCAGGGACAAAATAAAAGGGGCTTGATGCCCCTTTTTCTTTTCTCGTGACTCAAACGACCTTCAAGCCCTCAACTTGGCCAGCAATCCTGCCGTAGAGCCATCCAGTCCAGCCACATCACCTCCGAGCAAACACTTCTCCACGTCCTTGGCCAGCACCTTGCCCAGCTCTACACCCCACTGATCGAAGCTGTTGATACCCCAGACCGCGCCACTGACAAACACGCGGTGTTCTTGCAGGGCAATCAGCGCACCCAGGCTGGTGGGGGTGAGCGCGTCCAGCAGCAAAAAGGTGCTGGGACGGTTGCCGGTAAAGTTTTTGTGGCCCCCTGCGTCTGCCTTGCCCAGCATCAAGGCCTGGGCCTGCGCCAGCACATTGGCCAGCAGCAGCGTGTGGTGGCCTGGCAAGCTGTGTCGAGGGGTTTTGACCGCCACAAACTCCACTGGCACCACGTCGGTGCCCTGGTGCAGCATCTGAAAATACGCGTGCTGTCCATTGGTGCCAGGCTCGCCCCAGATCACCGGTGATGTGCCATAAGGCAAGGTGGCACCGCTTGCATCCACCCGTTTGCCATTGCTTTCCATTTCAAGCTGCTGCAGGTACGCCGGGTAACGCTTGAGCGCGCTGTGGTACGGCGCTACACTGCGGCTGGTAAAGCCATGAAAGTTGCGGTACCACACGTCCAGCAAACCCAGACGCACTGGCAGGTTTTGCTCAAGCGGTGCACTTTTGAAGTGCTCGTCCATGTCGTTTGCACCGGCCAAAAATTCTCTGAAGCCCTGCGCACCGATAGCGATGGCCAGCGGCAGGCCAATGGCTGACCACACCGAATAACGGCCCCCCACCCAGTCCCAAAAACCGAATGTGGTGCTGATGCCAAAAGCGTTGGCGGCGGCCACGTTGGTTGTCAGCGCAGCAAAATGCCGGGCAATGTTGGTGCCCCCATTGGCTTCAAACCAAGCCTTGGCCGACTGCGCGTTGGTCATGGTCTCAATGGTGGTGAAGGTCTTGCTGGCAATCAAAAACAGCGTGCTCTCGGGCTTGATCTTCTTCAGCACCGCCGCCAGTTCATGCCCGTCCACATTCGACACAAAGTGGAACCGCTTGGCAGGTGTCACGTACTCGTCCAGCGCCACCACCGCCATTTGTGGCCCCAGGTCAGAGCCACCAATGCCAATGTTGACTACATCGGTGATGGCGGCATCGGCACGCACGGTCTCGGCATAGGCCAGCATGGCATCCAGCGTGGCATGCACCTTGGTCAACTCATTTGCTACCATGTCAGTAGCTACTGGCGCTTGATTTACGGGCACTTTGGCTGGTTTTCTCAATAACCAATGCATCACAGCGCGCTGCTCGGTGGTGTTGATGGTCTCACCGGCAAACATGGCGTTGCGATGGGCCTCCAAACCACTTTGGCGCGCCAGGTCCAACAACAGGGTTTGGGTGTCCACATCCAGCAG
>JBIJDQ010000511.1:0-2859 GCA_044344025.1 Rhodoferax sp. | reverse complement strand
TCGACGGTTGCAGGGCCTTCAGATGCGACGAAGAGTGCAAGACGAAGAAACTCTTGCTGAAGCATTGCCAGACCGCGCAGAGCATCAAGCAGTGGTAGTTCTTCGCTATCGATCATGAGTGGCTCAGTGATGATGCCGAACGTTTGAATTCACCGGACTGCGCGGCTTTTTGCGCAGGTCCGGTGGAAGGATTGGTTAGCAGGCTGTGTCACCACGAAATAACCTCAGTATTTGGAAAGCGCTCGCTGTAGTGTTCCAGCACTGCTTTAGAAGCATGTGGAATGACGAGAGTGATGCTCCTGTGAAGTGCCACAGCAGCCTCCAGCATGCGCTCGCACCACGGGCCATCGCTATAGGTCATGAAGTCAGGGGCGACGACATAAGCTCTGCCGCAATCAGCTATAGAAGAGAAATCGACGGAATTTAATCGGAGCTGCTCATGCGTAATTGCCAAGGCGCATGGGTTTTGGGCGATAAGGTCGTTGGCGTTTCCAACGAGCGGAAGGTGCAATACATTTTCGTTCGATGTACTACGACTAGTTGAGATCGCGTTTATCCGAAGCGCCGATAACAGCGCGCGATAAGCCAGTCCACCGCCTCGACCAAAAGACGTTTGCGCAAGTGTGTGCACGTCAAAATGTTGCCCATCGTCTTTAACCACGATTCCCTTTGCCGCGAACTCGACGGAAACAGTGGTTGCACTGGCATGCTCGAAAGCATTCCTTGTGTACTCAATTAAGAAATCTCTTACCGCATCAGCGATAGGTTTCCCCCAAATTTCAGAGACGCAGCAGAACAGGACAACTGTACCAACTGAGCTGTTCGGAAAGCCAGGGGATAAGCACAACTTTTCGGCAGCCAAGCCGACATCTATTAGATCGCGGTGTCCCGTGAAATGAATGTCGCCATGAGCCTGCCGAAGTTGAGCTTTCCTTTCTCCGATGGCGCGCCAACCACGAAGCATTGCAGTGGAATACGTCACCTCGTCGGCATCGATAAGGGTGCCATGATCTTGACAACACCATATGCCGTTCTCGATTGAGGTGCGTTGCTCTGTGGTTAAGCTCGCATCGTAGCGCCTTGATCCCTTGCCGCCAGAGGCTGAAGAGATGTGGGCAGCAGTTCCTGTGTTTGCGACCGCCATATCGCCTTCATCGCTAGGGCCAACGGTCGTCGCGTGGCAACCTGGATAAGAGCAACGATATCCAGCACGTTTGGCTAGGGCCGTTTTCACCGGGCTGAGGAAGTTGTCACGCGCCATTTGATCTCCGAGAGGCCTGCTAACGTCGAAGCTACGCGGCGACGCGCTTGCGCGTTGTCCGTCCTGAGCGACCTGTTAAACCTTGCGTTTCCTGTGCAAAGGCCAACATGCTCGCCAACGCCTTGTTTACGGCCTCTGAAGTAGGAAATGCCTTCTGAATTTCGGGTTGGAGTACCACGACATTGCTGCCTAGCATAAAGTGTTTCAGGTACTTGCCCCTCACGCCCTTGCCAAGCTCATCGCGCTTCAATTCGGGGATGTCTTGATCAGCCATTTTCATAGATGCTTTTTTCATATCGTGTTGCCTTTCTGGCGCTGATGATTCGTATGCCGTTACGACGTTCGGTGTGGACAACAACCAAAAGCCGTGACTTGTTGGAAATTCCGTATGTTCGACTTCGATCTTCGAATTCGCTGTGATCAGTATCAGAAAACGTCAGTGCCCGCCCATCGCCAAAAACGCTCACAGCCTCGTCGAACGATACACCGTGTTTCGACAAATTGCTTGCTGCTTTCTGATTGTCCCATTCAAACTTGAACATGCGAAACACCTGAAAGGTTTAACGTAATGTATACCGCAAAACTTGCGGAATATTCTGGGTTCTGCGGGATAAACTGGACATGAATTCCTCCTGAGAATGGCTTGCAGCCTTGCTTGCAGCGGTTTTATCCAAAATTCATACAGGCATAAAAATTCCGACAAACCCCGCAGACTGTTTTGGACGATTCTAGGCTTCAATCAAGTTGGCGAAAAATGGGACCTGCTCTTGAATGACCATAAACGCTGCTCAGGCGAAGTCGATCCGACTCTGAAGCAGTCACTGGTATTGACGGTCCGCTCGGTTCTCAAAGTACGCCAGACTGTTGGCATCCATTGCCAATGGTGCCAATACTCACGGGCCTGTAGGCTTTTGAGGTCTCTGGAGGAAATGCGAATATTGAGCCGCTGGTCTTTTGGGAACGTGGCATCGGTTACCGCACGGTGGAGCTTGAGTTGGCGGAATCGGCCACCACCGGTTGCCCCAGGTTCTTCAAAATGTCGCGCACCATTTGTGCCCGGTCTTTGGCCTCTGGCAAGTCCCGCTCAATGCGCAGTTTTTCGTTACCGGCCAGCTTGATGTGTTTGTTTTTCTGGATCAACTGAATGATCTTCATCGCGTCAATGGGCGGGTTTTTCTTGAAGGTGATGGTGATGACACCCGGTGCCGCATCGACCTTGGTGACACCGTAAGGTTGCGAAAGCACCCGTAGGCGGTGCACGTCGATCAGCGTTTGCGCCTGGGGTGGCAGCTTGCCAAAGCGGTCAATGATTTCTTCAAGAAGCGCGTCAATCTGATTTGCGGTTTTTGCGGTGGCCAGCTTTTTGTAAAAGCTCAGGCGCAAATGCACATCGCCACAAAAGTCATCAGGCAACAGCGCCGGGGCGTGCAGGTTGATGTCGGTGGCCACGTTCATCGGGTTGAGCAAATCGGGCTCAATCCCGGCTTTGAGGCAGCGCACGGCCTCACTCAGCATCTCGTTGTAAAGCTGAAAACCCACTTCAAGCATGTTGCCGCTCTGGTTTTCACCCAGCACCTCACCGGCACCACGAATCTCCA
>JBIJDQ010000510.1:0-2863 GCA_044344025.1 Rhodoferax sp. | reverse complement strand
GAGCAGCCTGGTAGCTCGTTGGGCTCATAACCCAAAGGTCGTTAGTTCAAATCTAGCCTCCGCAACCAAAACATACGTGGTATTCCACGACAGCAATGGCTCACCTCGGTGGGCCATTGCTGTTTTTGGCATCAGCACTTTCATTTGATGTGTTCCAAATGGCCGTGCACGACCACACTGGCTAAACGTCAGGTATTCTGTGTCCCCATGAACACCCGCAAAGCCCTGTTGTTGTCCCTGTTCGCTTTTGCGTTGCTGGCGTTCGTTTGGCTGGATATCGGTCGCTTTTTCAATTTGATGTACCTGAAGCAGAGTCAGGAAATCCTGGCTGCCCATTATGCTGAGCGGCCATTTGCGGTTGCTGCCGGTTATTTTGTGGCCTACCTGCTAGTCGCCGCGCTGTCACTCCCCGGTGCCGCCATTTTGACGTTGGCAGGAGGGGCGGTGTTCGGTTTTTGGTGGGGTTTGCTGCTCGTGTCGTTTGCGTCAAGCCTTGGAGCTACCCTGTCATTCTTGATGGCCCGGTTTGTCCTGCGCGACAGTCTGGAGCAAAAGTTCTCCCAAAAACTCGTTGAGATCAACCGAGGTATCGAGAAGGATGGAGCCTTTTATCTGTTTACCTTGCGCCTCGTGCCGTTGATTCCGTTTTTTGTGATCAACCTGTTGATGGGGCTCACCCAAATGCGCACAGCTGTGTTCTACGGCGTGAGCCAGGTTGGTATGTTGGCAGGCACTGCGGTGTATGTGAACGCCGGCACACAGCTGACGCACATTGTGTCGCTACAAGATGTCTTGAGCCCGGCGTTGCTGGGGTCATTTTTGTTGCTCGGCTTCTTCCCCTATGTTGCGCGCAAGTTGGTGGCGACGATTCAACAGCGTCGTGTCTATGCGCCGTGGGTCTCCCAAAGGCCGAAGCACTTTGAGCGCAATTTGGTCGTCATCGGCGCCGGTGCGGGTGGTTTGGTGAGCGCGTATATCGCAGCCGCAGTCAAAGCCAAAGTCACCCTGGTCGAATCCCACAAGATGGGTGGCGATTGTTTGAACTACGGCTGTGTGCCGAGCAAGGCGCTGATCAGGAGTGCAAAACTGGCGCACCAGATCCGACAAAGTGAGTGCTATGGTTTGTATAGCGATACGGGCAACAGTGATAAGGGGGAAGTGGCATTTTCCTTTAAGAAAGTAATGCAAAGGGTGCAGCAGGTGGTCGCGTCCATTGAGCCACACGACAGCATCGCCCGTTACACCTCTCTGGGGGTTGAGGTGCTGCAAGGGCACGCCAAAATCGTCAATCCATGGACTGTCTCCATCACCGGCGTCGACGGTAGTGCGCAGTTGCTGACAACCCGCAGCATTGTGATTGCTGCTGGTGCCCGCCCTGTGGTGCCGCCACTGCCCGGGCTGGCCGACTGTGCCTATGTGACCAGCGACACGCTATGGGAGCGGTTTTCCAAGTTGGATCAGGTGCCCGCGCGGCTGGTGGTGCTGGGTGGCGGGCCGATCGGGTGTGAGTTGGCGCAAAGTTTTGCCCGCCTGGGGTCGACCGTTTGGCAGGTGGAAATGGCAGATCGCCTGATGTTGCGTGAGGATTCCGAAGTGTCTTCTTATGTACAAGAATCATTGCGGGCGGACGGTGTAGAGGTCTTGACGGGACACAAGGCGGTGCGGGTGGAGTCAGGCGACAGTTTGGGTGCCGGCGTATTGGTTGTGGAGCATGCTGGCGTTGAGCGGAGGATAGGGTTTGATCAGCTGATTTGTGCCGTAGGGCGGGTTGCACGGCTGGAGGGTTATGGTCTGGAAGAGTTAGGTATTCCTGCCCGCAGAACGATCGAGGTGAATGAGTACCTGCAGACGCTTTACCCCAACATCTATGCCGTAGGCGACGTGGCCGGGCCGTTCCAGTTCACCCACACGGCGGCGCATCAAGCCTGGTACGCGGCAGTCAACGCTCTGTTTGGGGACTTCAAAACCTTCAAGGTCGACTACTCGGTGATTCCCTGGGCAACCTTTACCGACCCCGAGGTGGCGCGGGTTGGCCTCAATGAGCAAGACGCCCAATCGCGCGGCATAGCTTTTGAAGTAACGCGTTACGGACTTGACGATCTGGACCGTGCCATTGCCGACAGCGAAGCACAGGGCTTTGTAAAGGTGCTGACGGTGCCAGGAAAGGACCGCATTTTGGGTGTCACCATCGTCGGCAGCCATGCCGCAGACATGCTGCCCGAATTTGTATTGGCCATGAAACACGGGCTTGGTTTGAACAAAATTCTGGGCACGATACACACCTACCCCACGCTATCTGAAGCCAATAAATACGTTGCAGGAGAGTGGAAGCGCGCGCACCAGCCGCACGTCCTATTGCAATGGGTACGGCGCTTTCATGACTGGAAGCGCCAATGAACCTGATGAGAAGGTACTATGCCCCATTCCCTTAAGTCGCTTTTCATCCGGTGGTTGCAAAAACTGCGCCCGCCGCGCAAGCCACTGTCCGCAGAGCGACGTGCGGTCGATCTGATTCGCGCGATTGATGCGGGCGGCCTGCCCCTGAACGCTGCCATTGTGAATGACATCGCGCGTCAACTAGGTTTGGAAGTTTCCACCCGCGCGCCTATGGCAGAAACGGTAGAACGCATCCGACGTGCCATTCACCGGTAGTAGGCTTCGACCTTGCCTTTGATGGTAATCAGAAGGGGTTTGCCCTTGCGGTCCAGTGTTTTTCCGGCAGGCACTTTTACCCACCCTTCACTCACACAGTATTCCTCCACATTGGTGCGCTCGCTGCCGTTGATCCGGATACCGATGTCGTGTTCAAACACAGCAGCCACATGGTAGCGACTGGCCGGGTCTACGGAAAGGCGGTCAGGCA
>JBIJDQ010000509.1:0-2869 GCA_044344025.1 Rhodoferax sp. | reverse complement strand
GGAATTTCCCATGACTCTCGGCAAATCTTTGTTCACCGCCCTGTTGGCCAGTGTGTTTGCGCTCACTGCCCAGGCGGCCATTCAAGACATCAACGGCGTCAAAGTTGACGACAACACCAGCGTGGCGGGGTCTGCTTTGGCACTCAATGGCGCAGGCACCCGATTCAAGGCCATCTTCAAGGTCTATGTGGCCGCGTTGTATGTCGGGAAAAAAGCCAACACCCCAGAAGAGGTCGTCAGCCAGGCGGGCCCCAAACGGATGAGCGTGACCATGGTGCGCGACATTGATGCCGCCGAGCTTGGCAAACTGCTCACCCGTGGCATTGAAGACAACATGGGCAAAGCCGCCATGTCCAAACTGATTCCTGGCTTGGTGCGCATGGGGCAAATTTTCTCGGACCAGAAGAAGATGGTGGCAGGTGACAATTTCATGATCGACTGGGTCCCGGGGCAAGGCTCGGTCATCACCGTCAAGGGTGTGGTGCAGGGTGAGCCTTTCAAAGAGCCTGAATTTTTTGCCGCACTCATGTCAATCTGGCTGGGGCCCTCACCAGCGGATCACAAACTCAAGGACGCGCTGCTTGGCGCAGTCAAATAGGCCGATATTCGCCGTATGATCAACGTACATCTAACCGCCCGGCAATTGGCGTCAACCGTGCGATTGAAGTCACGACGCTGCGGGAAAAAGGATTGGCGTCATGAAATTCAGTTCAAAAATCACCCTGTTCACGGTGATTCCCTCCCTCTTGTTTCTCGTGGGACTGATTGGCAGCATTGCGGCACTGACGCACACCCAACGTGAATTTGACCGCTACATCCACACCGAACAAGCCATCGAACGTGGCCTCACGGACATGTACGCACAAGGCTTGCAAATGGGCCAGGCCCTGCGCAACATCTTGCTGGACCCCAAAAATCCAAAGGCCTATGACAACCTGAAGGCAGCACAGTCTGATTTTGAGAAAGCCTTGACCCGCACACAGGCAAGCGCCAAAGGCACAGCTTTCGAGCAGGCTTTGACGACGCTGGTGCCTCTGCGCCAAGCCCAGGCCAGAGCTCAGGAAAAAGTTCTGGCCGAAGTGGCCGCCAACGGCAATGCCACAGACATCGTCAACAAAGAAGAGACACCCGCTTGGCGACAACTCAAGGCCGAACTGCTCAAGCAAAGCCAGACCGCTGCCAGCAGTGCCCAAGAGGCACATCAACGTGTTTCAACCAGCAGCCAGACCGCAGCCACCCTGGCCGCTGTGCTTGCGGTTTTTGCAGCGCTGGTGGCCGTGTTTTTCAGCTTCAAAATGCACAACAGCATTCGCAAGGAACTCGGCGGTGACCCAGCAGATGCCCGGCGCATGCTGTCAGCCATTGCACAAGGCGACTTGGCGGCCCATATCACCAATGCCGGAGGATCCGACAGTTTGATTGGGGTCATGGCCCAGATGGATGGGTCATTGAAGGATTTGGTCATCCGGGTCAGAGACTCCGCCGCAGGCATCGCCACCGCCAGCGCAGAGATTGCCCAAGGCAACCAGGACCTCTCAAGCCGCACAGAATCTCAGGCCAGCGCCCTGGAGCAAACTGCCGCCAGCATGGAAGAACTCGCCGCCACCGTCAAACAAAACGCTGACAACGCCGCCCAAGCCAACCAACTCGCCAAGAGCGCCAGCACGGTGGCCATAAAAGGCGGTGAGGTGGTTGCCCAAGTGGTGGACACCATGAAAGGCATCAATGAGGCCAGCCGCAAGATCAGCGACATCATCAGCGTCATTGACGGTATCGCTTTTCAGACCAACATCCTGGCTTTGAACGCCGCCGTGGAAGCCGCGCGCGCCGGGGAGCAGGGCCGTGGCTTTGCCGTGGTGGCCAGTGAAGTGCGCAGCCTGGCTGGCAGATCAGCCGAAGCCGCCAAAGAAATCAAATCCCTGATCAATGCCAGTGTCGAGCGCGTGGAGCAAGGCACTACCTTGGTGGATCAGGCGGGAACCACCATGCAGGAAGTGGTCAGCAGCATCAAACGCGTCACCGACATCATGGGTGAAATCAGTGCGTCCAGCAACGAGCAAAGCATCGGCGTGAGCCAGGTCGGTGAAGCCGTGACGCAAATGGACCAGGTTACGCAACAAAACGCGGCGCTGGTGGAAGAAATGGCTGCCGCAGCGGGCAGTCTGAAAACACAGGCGCAAGAACTGGTCCAAACCGTGGCGGTATTCAAGCTGGGCACAGGTGACAAGTCCCAAGCTTTGACCCACCTGCCCACCGCTGCTGTGCGCGCCCACCCAGCCAAAGCGGCCACGTTCAAGGGGCAGGACCGACGCGCCGGAGGTGTACCCAAGGGCGCAGCCGCACGTGGCCGAAGTACCCCACCCAGCCGCACGTCGGCGCCCAAAGCGGCCGCGCCGGTGCCGCTGGCGGCGCCAGCAGCCACCCAAACCACCGCCACCAGCGATTCGGATTGGGAGACGTTTTAAATTCGGCCTGGGGCGATGGCGGGAATGTGTGTTTCAACCACCGCAGAGGGCTGTGCGGCGCCCCGCCAGCGCCAAAAATTTAAAGGTCTCGGTGTTTTCCTTAGGAACTGTCTGGGTTTTTGCGATTAGGATTTGATACTGCCTGGCTCGTCGTTAAGCCAGTTCGTTACAAAAAGTGTCGCTTGCCAAGCCAAGCACAAGGAGCACTGATGGTTACCTTTTCGACCATGTCGGTTTCCCGGTGCCTGGGTTTTTTAGTGTCAAGTGCGGTGCTTGGTATTGCCATATTAGCCACTATTTTCTTGTTTTCAGAACGTGCGCTGATCATGGCTGAACGCCAGAGTGGTGTCCAACAAACCGTCGAACTGGCACACGGGCTGCTGGCGTACTACCAGACACAAGCG
>JBIJDQ010000507.1:0-2873 GCA_044344025.1 Rhodoferax sp. | reverse complement strand
GCGTGGCAACAGTTTGAGTGTGGTCAGTGTGCTTCGCCTGCTGACCGGCGCGGTGGCCAGCGTGTGGGGCAAGGGCACCAGCCGACGCATCGTCACCCCAACCCTGACTGCGGGCATTCGTGGCACCGGGGTTTACACCGAAGTCTTTCCCCAGCAAGACAGTCGCAGTTATTTTTGCAACTGTTATGGCACGGTAGACCTTGGAGCTGGCGCAGAAACCAAGGTCAGCAAGTCAGACTATCACCAGTCTTTTTGGGCCGAGGCCACACCCAAAGAAGGCCGCTTGTTAAGCCCGGCCAAGGCCATCAACCACACCGACGAGGAGCTGGAATACCTGGCCCGCCTGGTTGACCAGCGCACCAACTGGCAAATTCTGGGGCGAAAAGGCATCAAAAATGGCATGGGTTACATGGACGACAAACCCGACCAAGCCCATCCTGCGGGCCTGATGGCACCCTAATCCGGTCTACCCAACCCGTCAAACGGGTAACTTGCGGACGCGGCACATGAGCGAAAGCAGTCTAAGCCGCCCCAATCATCGGCACCAGACGGCCCACATCCTGCCCGCTTTTAAGTGCGCTGGTAAAGGCAAGCATGCGGTCAATCGGCAACCTGGCGCGAGGAATCAGCGCGGGATCGACGAACACCTCGTTAGCGCCGGTTTCCAACACACGTGCCACGTCGGCCAGACTGTTCATGGCCATCCAGGGGCAGTGCGCACAGCTCTTGCACGTGGCGCTGTTGCCAGCGGTGGGTGCTTCCAGAAAAATCTTGCCGGGGTTGAGGGTGCGCAGCTTGTGCATCATGCCGTTGTCGGTGGCCACAATGAACTCTTTGGCGTCCATCTCACGCGCGGCTTTCAGGATGGCTGAGGTAGACCCCACCGCATCCGCCAAAGCCACCACGTGTTCGGGCGACTCGGGGTGCACCAGCACCCGGGCACCGGGGTGCTCGGCCATCAGGCCTTCCAGCTCAAACGCCTTGAACTCGTCGTGCACGATGCAGGTGCCGCGCCACATCAGCATGTCGGCCCCGGTTTCGCGCTCGATGTAGCCACCCAAGTGCCGGTCTGGTGCCCACAATATCTTGTGGCCCTTTTCCTTGAGGGCTTTGACAATGTCAAGCGCACAGCTTGAAGTGACCAGCCAATCTGCGCGCGCCTTCACCGCCGCGCTGGTGTTGGCATAAACCACCACCGTGCGGTCAGGGTGCGCGTCGCAAAAGGCGCTGAATTCGTCCACCGGGCAACCCAGGTCAAGTGAGCAGGTGGCATCCAGGTCGGGCATCAGCACCCGCTTGTCGGGCGAGAGAATTTTGGAGGTTTCACCCATGAACCGCACACCCGACACCACCAGCGTGGTGGCTGCGTGGTCGCGGCCAAAACGGGCCATTTCCAGCGAATCACTGACCAGACCACCGGTTTCTTCGGCCAGGTCTTGCAAATCAGGGTGCACGTAGTAGTGCGACACCATGACCGCGTTTTTTTCTTTCAAGAGGCGGCGAACCTTTTCTTTGAGGGCCGCACGCTCGGTCTGGCTCGGCTCTACAGGCACCCGTGCCCAGGCATGTTTGGTGGCACAAACACCCCCACCCGCGGACTCAATTTGGGGCTGTTCGTAGTCAACTTCTTTGACCGCCGTGGCTTGAAGGCTCATCGGATGACTCCTTTTACTATAACTTTAGAAGCAACCTACGCTTGTTTAATGGGCACCAGTGGCGAATCTCATTGAAAAATCAACCGCCTTGACGTCTTTGGTCAGGGCACCAATCGAAATCCGGTCCACACCGGTGGCGGCAATGGCCTGCACCGTGTCCATGTTGACCCCGCCCGACACCTCCAGAATGGCCCGCCCGGCATTAAGCTGCACCGCTTGCTGCAACTGCGTCGGACTCATGTTGTCCAGCAACACCATGCGCGCACCAGCGTCCAAAGCTTCCCGCAGTTGCTCCAGCGTTTCGACCTCGATCTCGACAAACTTGGCCGTCGGAGCGACCAAAGCCGCCTGGCGCAACACCGCAGTCACCCCACCGGCAGCGGCAATGTGGTTTTCCTTGATCAGGACTGCGTCATACAGCCCCAGGCGGTGGTTGGTGCCGCCACCGGTAAGCACCGCATATTTTTGCGCCAGACGCAAGCCAGGCAGCGTTTTGCGGGTGTCCACAATGCGCGCGCACGCACCAGGCACTTGGGCCACTGCTGCCACATAGGCCTGGGTTTTGGTGGCAACCGCGCTGAGCAGTTGCAAAAAATTCAGCATGGTGCGCTCGGCAGTCAGCAGCGCGCGCGCCTGGCCATGAATCTCCAGCACCACCTGGTTTGGTTCACAACATTGGCCTTCTGCCACATGCCAAATGGCGGTGGCGCTGGGGTCGATCTGCGCCAAGGTCGCCTGGACCCAAGGCGCGCCACAAATCACAGCGCATTCCCGCGCCAGTACCCGCGCTGTGGTACGCACTTGCGGGTCAACCAAACCAGCGGTCAGGTCGGCAGCGCCAACGTCTTCCTGAA
Source organism: Rhodoferax sp. (assembly GCA_044344025.1). GTDB lineage: Bacteria > Pseudomonadota > Gammaproteobacteria > Burkholderiales > Burkholderiaceae_C > Rhodoferax. The sequence continues at coordinate 364 of JBIJDQ010000507.1, read as the reverse complement.
TGGCCCGTGCCACATCTGCGCACGCCACTTTGGCGACAAAATCAGGTGAAAAATCAGAATGTGCAGTCATGTCAAATGCTCCTGAAAATACAGGTCAAACCAAGGTCACACCGGCTTGCTCAGCGGTAGCCTCACGGCCCATCAAGGCGGCCACCGCTTGCATCGGTGTCAACTGGCCGTCCAACAAGGCAACCACGGCCTGGGCAATCGGCATATCCACCCCCACATGGGCAGCACGCTGCACCACGGTACGGGCGCTGTAAACGCCTTCAGCCACGTGGCCGAGCGCGGTGGTGGCCTGCACCAGGGTTTGTCCCTGTGCCAGCGCCAGTCCCACTTGGCGGTTGCGCGACAAATCACCGGT
>JBIJDQ010000508.1:0-2873 GCA_044344025.1 Rhodoferax sp. | reverse complement strand
AAAGTGGCTGCCGATAACAAAGGCATCAACTTCCAGCACGCCACCGGCTACAAAACGGCCGAGAACATGAGCACCTACGACAGCCGTACCTACGAAGGCGCCTACATGGCTGGCCTGATTGCCGGCAAGATGACCAAGTCCAACACCCTGGGTGTGGTGGCATCGGTGCCAATTCCTGAAGTCGTTCGCAACATTAACGCGTTTACATTGGGTGCGCAGGTCAGCAACCCCAAGGTGAAAACCAAAGTGGTGTGGGTGAACGAGTGGTTTAACCCACCGAAAGAAACAGAAGCGGCTACCAGCCTGATCAACGGTGGTGCCGACGTGTTGTTCCAGAACACCGATTCACCTGCCGTGCTGAAAACCGCACAGGACAAGGGCAAGCGCGCGTTCGGTTGGGATTCCGACATGACCGCCTATGGACCCAAAGCCCACCTGGCTTCAGCAGTGATTAACTGGGGCCCGTACTACATTAAAGCCACCAAAGAAGCGCTGGAAGGTAAAAACGCTTCCCAGCAAACCTGGTGGGGCGTGAAAGAGGGCGCGATTGATATCGTCTCTATTGCAGAAGATGTGCCTGCCGAAACCAAAGCCAAAGTTGAAGAAGTCAAGGCTGGCTTGAAGGCTGGTACCTTCTCCATCTGGAAAGGTCCGCTTGTGGACAACACCGGCAAGGAGCAATTGGCCAAAGATGCAGTTGCAGACGACAAGTTCCTGGGTGGTTTGAGCTTCTACGTCAAGGGCGTGGAAGGCAAGATTCCCGGCGGAAAATAATCGCTGTTAGCTGAACAAGGGCCGCTTTGAGCGGCCCTTGGTGTTTGTGCTTTGCGCCAAAATATGGTTATGAATACACCTGTGCTGCCAGCATCTTTTTATGTGCAAACCAGTGGGGGGTGCTATACCCCTACCGAGGCCACCATCGGGCCGTGGTCGCCGCAGCTTCAGCATGGTGGCCCGCCCTCAGCCTTGTTGACGCATGCCTTGCTGAAACACCAGCCACGCGAGGGTATGGTGTTGTCGCGCATCACGATCGAAATTTTCGGCACCATCCCACTGACGCCTTGTGCCATTCAGGTGGAGACCGTGCGGGCAGGAAAGCGCATTGAGTTGCTGAAAGCCAGTTACGTGTCTGCAGGTAAAGTGTGCATGCTGGCACATGCCTGGCGGCTGGAATCTGCAGATGGCATAGCGCAGCAGGTGCCAGAGCCATTTGAGTTGCCCGCATTGCCCGGCCCGCAGGTGCAGAGCTTTTTTGACGGTGTCAGCTATTTCCCTTATGGACACGCGATGGAATGGCGCTATGTAAATGGCAATTTCCAGACCCTGGGGCCGGCTATGGTATGGGGACGATCCAGAATTGCGCTGGTCGACAACGAGCCGATTCGACCGTTGGAAACCTTGATGCTGCTGATCGATTCCGCCAACGGTGTCAGTGCTGAGCTGGATATACGTCAGTGGTCTTTTGTGCCGGTGGACTTGAGTATCGGGCTGCACCGTCAGCCCGTCGGGGAGTGGCAGGGGATGGACGCACGCACAGTGGTGCAGGCCAATGGCATCGGACAAACCACCACCACCGCGTTTGACCAAACCGGTAGCCTCGGGCACAGTATGCACACGCTGTTTGTGCGTCCACACTGACCCCACATTTGATCAAGGACCGCTGAAATGTTGACTTTCAAGCCTGTCACTGCTGATCGCATGCCTGAGTTGCTGCGCCGTATGCCTAAAGCGGAATTGCACATCCACATTGAGGGCTCGCTCGAACCCGAGCAGATGTTTCAGTTGGCGCAGCGCAATGGTGTTGCCGTACCGTTTAAGGATGTAGAAACGCTGCGTGCTGCCTATGTGTTCAATAACCTGCAGGAGTTCTTGGACATTTACCATGCAGGCACCAAAGTACTCAAGACCGAGCAGGATTTTTACGACATGGCCTGCGCCTACCTGGCGCGCGCCAGTGCTGACAATGTGCTGCATGCAGAACTGTTTTTTGATACACAAACCCATACCGGCCATGGACTGAGTACAGAAACAGTTATCAATGGCCTGCACAGGGCTTGTGCGGACGCACCGACCAGGTTTGGCATGACCGCGTCGTTGATATTGTGTTTTCTGCGGCACCTGAGCGAGCAGGAGGCTTTTGAATGCCTGGAGCAGGCCATGCCCATGCGCGACAAGCTTGTTGGTATTGGCCTTGCATCGAGCGAGCAAGGGCATCCACCGGAAAAATTCGCCAGAGTGTTTGCGCGGGCGCGTGAACTTGGTTTCCGCCTGGTCGCCCACGCGGGCGAAGAAGGACCCCCGGCCTACATCTGGAGTGCGCTGGATGTGCTCAAAGTGGAGCGCATTGACCACGGTGTGCAGGCCATCAATGATGCCGCTTTGATGCAGCGGCTGGATCATGAGCGTATCCCATTGACCGTGTGCCCGCTGTCCAACCTGAAGCTGCGCGTTTACCCAAGCCTGGCGCAGCACAATTTGCAGCGCCTGTTGGACGCCGGTATTGTTGCCACCGTGAACTCGGATGACCCTGCCTATTTTGGCGGCTACATCAACGAAAACTACACGCAAACCTTTGCCGCATTGGGCATGAACGCTACCCATGCCTACCAGTTGGCCCGCAACAGTTTTGATGCCAGCTTTATTGAGCCGTCCCAGCGTGCCAAGTACGTGGCGCGGCTGGATGAAGTGTTTGAGACGTTTGAGACTTAAAATATCCCCAAGGCCCGCTGCTCCGGCGGGCCTTGTTTTTTGTATTCCGGAGCCATGTAGAGGACTACCATGTATAAAAACCTCGCAGCCACTTTCGTGGCGGCTTGTTGCATTTTGCTCGTGCCCGTATCGGGCCAATCCCAATCCCAAACCCAGGAACCGTT
>JBIJDQ010000505.1:0-2876 GCA_044344025.1 Rhodoferax sp. | reverse complement strand
GCCCTTTTATCGGTGGTGATGCTTACACCATTGCCGACATGGCCATCTGGCCCTGGTACGGCGCCCTGGCCAAAGGCCTGATTTATGAGGCGGGAGAGTTTTTGCAAGTGCAGGAATACACCCATGTGATCCGCTGGGCCGATGACATTGCCAGCCGCCCCGCCGTGCAACGTGGCCGCATGGTCAACCGCGTGATGGGGCCGCTGGAGAGCCAATTGCACGAACGCCACGATGCCACTGACTTCGATACCCACACCCAGGACAAACTAAAGGCTGCATCATGATCACACTCTACGATTGCGCAAGTGCGCCCAGCCCGCGCCGGGCCCGTATCCTGCTGGCCGAGAAAGGCCTTGTTTTTGAGACCGTGCAAATCGACTTGCGGGCTGGTGAGCAGCTTGGCGAGGCTTACCGCCAGATCAACCCCCAGTGCACTGTGCCCGCACTGCGCACCGAAGAAGGTGTGGTGCTGACGGACAACGCGGCCATAGCCGCTTACCTGGAAGCGCGTTACCCCCAGCCGCCACTGCTGGGCGTGACACCGCTGGACAAGGCCGAGATTGCCAGCTGGCATTGGCGCGCCGAGTTCGAGGGTCTGCTGCCAGTAGCCGAGGCTCTGCGCAACAGCTCGCCCGCCATGGCCAACCGCGCCCTGCCGGGGCCAGTCAACTACGCGCAGATTCCGCAGTTGGCCGAACGCGGCCTGGCCCGCTTGCAGCAGTTTTTTGTTGACCTCAATGAACAGTTGGCAGACCGTGAATTCGTCGCGGCGCAGCAGTTCAGCATTGCCGACATCACCGCTGTGGTGGCGGTGGACTTTGCCCGCATCGTCAAGGTCAAACCCGACGCACGTCACCCGCATTTGCTGCGCTGGCGCGCCGGGATGGCGCAGCGGCCGTCCATGGCCTTGTAACCAAAGTTGCGCCCCAGTTCTGCCCGAACCAACCCCTGTGACAATGTCCCCCTTGTTTGATCAAACCTGACCCGTCAACCCGTCCTATCCCCATGAACACACTTTTTAAAATCGCCCTCCTCACCACCGCTTTGAACCTGACCTCCGCCTGGGCTGCCGATGCCACCCTGGAGTCCGCCGCCAAAGAAGCTGGCGCGGTTGTCACCCCCAGTGGGCTGGTCTACAAATCACTAAAAGACGGCACAGGCCCCAGCCCCAAGGCCAGCGACACGGTCAAAGTCAACTACCGTGGCACCTTCCCTGATGGCAAAGAATTTGACAGCTCTTACAAACGCAACCAGGCGATTGAATTCCCCTTGAGCAACGTCATCAAGTGCTGGACCGAAGGTGTGCAGCGGATGAAGGTCGGTGGCAAGGCCAAGCTGACTTGCCCGGCCAGCATTGCCTACGGCGAGCGCGGTGCCGGTGGGGTGATTCCACCCAACGCCACACTGCTGTTTGAAGTTGAGCTGCTGGGCATCAGTGGCAAATAAGCCGCTAAAAAAGTATCTGTAAAACCCTTGAAATCGGGTTGAGAACCCCTTATTTTCTTCAGTGAGAGTCTGCAATCACGGGGATTGCAGGCGGTCGTAAACCCTGTTGAAGAAGGAGAATCTCATGAATGCATTGATGACACGCAGCGGACTGTTTGACGACTTTTTCCGCGATGTGGCCCCTGGTTTTTATGTCAAACCCCTGCATGGTGACGGGTTACCCACGCCAGCACAAATCAAGGTTGACGTGAAGGAAAGTGCTGAGGCGTACACCGTTCAGGCCGAAATACCCGGCGTGCCCAAAGAAGACATTCAGGTGGCTGTCGACGGCAATGTGGTGACCTTGCGTGCCGAAATCAAGCAGCAAGACAGCAAAGCCCAAGACGAAAAAGTGTTGCGCAGTGAACGTTACTTCGGCGCTGTGTCGCGCAGCTTCCAGCTTGCCATGGACGTTGACCAAGCCCAGGCCAAAGCCAAATACGACAACGGCGTGTTGACCTTGACCCTGCCCAAGAAGCTGGCCACCAGCGGCGCCCAACGCCTGACCATCGAGTAGCCGCTTGCCCGCTGGCGCTAAACCACCAGCGGGTCTTCCTGCATGGCTTCAATCTGCTCTTCAAGCATCTGCACTTGGCCTTGCCAGTAGTCACTGGAGCCAAACCACGGGAAGTAAATGGGAAAAGTGGGGTCATCCCAACGGCGGGCCAGCCAGGCGCTGTAGTGAAGCAGGCGCAAGGTGCGCAGCGGCTCGATCAGCGTGAGTTCACGCCGGTCAAAGTTGCGAAACTGCTCGTAGCCATCCACCAGCGCACCCAACTGGCGACTGCGCTGCTGGCGGTCGCCACTGAGCAGCATCCACAGGTCTTGCACCGCCGGGCCAGAGCGGGCATCGTCCAGGTCCACAAAATGGGGTCCGGGCAGACTGCTGGCTGGACCATCCAACGGGGTCCACAAAATGTTGCCCGGATGGCAATCACCATGCAGGCGGATATGCTGCATACCGTAGTTGGGCGCAAAATCGTCGTCAACCGGCAAATTTATGTCTTTTTGGCCTGTGGTGCTTGTCAAATAAGCGTGAGTAGCTATTAAATCAATAGCTTTTTGCGAAACCCTTGCCCACGCCGATTGCACATCAAGCGGCACCTTGTCATGTGCCAGCAACCATTCGCGGGACTCGATGCCAAAGCTGGCCAGGTTCAGCGCGGGCCGGTGCTCGAACGGCCTGGCTGCGCCCACGGTGTGGATGCGCGCCAGAAAACGGCCAATCCATTCCAGCACCTCAGCATCGTCAAGCTCTGGTGGGCGGCCTCCGCGCCACGGGCTCACGCTAAAAGCAAAATCACCAAACGTGTGCAAGGTGTTGCCATTCAGACACATCGGGGCCACCACGGGCACTTCTGCAGCCACCAACTCGCCGGAGAAAGCGTGTT
>JBIJDQ010000506.1:0-2876 GCA_044344025.1 Rhodoferax sp. | reverse complement strand
CATGGCCTGCAACACCGGCAGCCCGGCATGCCAAACCGGCGACAAGGGCAGCATGGTCAATGTGGCGATCAGCACCAACGATGAACGCTTGCGCCAGCAGGTCTTGAGCCACACGGTGCTGACGCGCTGGCTGGCGCGCTGCAACAGCGACAAAAGCAGTTGCGCAAGTGTCTGGAACCAAACCATGGGCGCCAACCAAAAACCGCCGCTGGTGCTCAAACCATGATTGACAGCAAGGCCAGCCGAGTCAACCTGGCGGTGGCTGGCGCGGTGCTGGTGTTTTTGCTTGCCATTGCCATGGCCACCAGCAGCCTCCTGTGGAAATTGCGCACTGACACCCTGGCCAACAGTGCCGCTCAGGTCAACCGTTTTGTGGTGGGTGCCGTGGCCGCACTCAACCGCACCCTGCTCGGGATTGATGTGTTGCTGGCCAGCCTGGGGGAGTCCATGGCGCTGGAAAGCCAGCACCTTGACTCGCTGGACAAAGCCGCTGCCAGCAAAACCATGCAAACCATCGTCGGGCGCAACCTGATGCTGCGCCGCCTGGCCTTGCTGGACGCACAGTCGCAGGTGCTGGCCTCTTCTGGCGCAGAAAACACCCCATTTCCCTTGCCTGAGGGTTTTGTGGCGCGGGTATTGGCTGCGGGGGTGGCTGGCCTGGCCATCAGCCCCCCTTACCGGCAAGACAGTGGCAGTGAACATGTGGTTTTTTTAGCGCGGCACCTCAAATTGGCCGACGGCACACGTGTCGTGGCGCTGGCCGAAGTGCTGGTGGCTCAGTTCAACACCATTCTTGTGCAGGGTGCCGACATCAGTGGGCTGGAGCTTACTCTTGAGCGCGGCGACGGCCAGTTGCTGGCGGCCTTGCCGGCACAAGACAAGTTGCTGGGCAGCACCTTGCCCGAGCCATTAAACCAGGGACTGACCACACCGGCACAACGCCGAGCCCGGCTGACCGGACAACCCGCTCTGGTCAGCGCCCTGCCCATTTTGTATGACGGTGCACTGGTTGCGGCCAGCGTTCCTTTAGACGCAGCACTGACCCCATGGCGTACTGAGCGCAATTTCATTGCCGTCGCAGCCTTTGTGTTTGCAGCCATGGTGACCGCCGCAGGGGGATTTGCATTGTGGTACCTGGGGCAAATGGCGAAGGCACGCCAAGCCCTCAAACGCTCCAAAGCCGAAGTTGAACAACTGGCTTTTTATGACCACCTGACCAAGCTGCCCAACCGCTTGCTGCTGATGGACCGCCTTGCCCACGCCCTGACAAGTAGCCGACGCACACGGCGCTGTGGCGTGTTGTTGTTTCTGGACCTGGACAACTTTAAAAACCTCAACGATACCCAGGGCCATGATGTGGGCGACCTGTTGCTCAAGCAGGTGGCGAAGCGGCTGAGTGGTCGCATGCGGGCACAAGACACCGTGGCCCGCCTGGGCGGTGACGAGTTTGTGATCTTGCTTGAAGACCTGGCAGAAAACCCGCTGGAAGCCGCCGAAATGGCCCAGCGGATTGGCAAGAACCTGATCACCGAACTGAATCTGCCTTATGCATTTGCCGGACAAAGCCATACCAGCACCGCCAGTATGGGTGCGGCACTGTTTGGTGCCGATTCCAGCAGCGCGGCAGACCTGCTCAAGCAAGCCGACATCGCCATGTACCAGGTCAAAGACCGGGGCCGCAATGACCTGTGTTTTTTCGACCCGCAAATGCAGGCCGACATCAGCGCCCACGCCGCCCTGGAAGCCGACCTGCAACACGCCGTTCTGGAGCGCCAGTTTGTGCTGTATTTCCAGCCACAGGTTAAGCAAGACGGCCACCTGCTGGGTGCCGAGGTCTTGATCCGCTGGCAGCACCCTACCCGCGGCATGGTGCCACCGTTTGAATTTATTCCGGTGGCCGAAGAGAGTGAGATCATCAACCAGATTGGTCTGTGGGTGCTGCAAACCGCCTGCCAGCAGTTGGCCCAGTGGCAGCAGTCACCCACAACAGCGCACCTGCAACTGGCGGTGAACGTGAGCGCCAGGCAATTCAGACAAGAAAATTTTGTGGCGCTGGTGCAATGTGTGATTGACGACACCGGCGTTGCACCGCATGGCCTGAAGCTGGAGTTGACCGAGTCTCTGGTGTTGGACAACGTCAACGACACGATTGCCAAAATGACCGCTCTCAAAGCCCTGGGGGTGCGTTTTTCGATGGACGACTTTGGCACTGGCCAGTCTTCCCTGAGCTACCTGACGCGCCTGCCGCTTGACCAGCTCAAGATTGACCAGTCATTTGTGCGCAATATTGGCATCAAGCCCAGCGATGGCGTGATTGTGCAAACCATCATTGGCATGGCGGCCAACCTGGGCCTTAATGTGATTGCTGAGGGCGTGGAAACCCAGGCCCAGCAGGCTTTTTTGGCCAGCCATGGCTGTGTGTTTTACCAAGGCTACCTGTTTGGCAGGCCCACCCCGCTGGCTGATTTTGAAGCCTTGATCAACCCCAGTCTGGATCCAACATGAGCCACCCCGTAGTCACCCTGAGGGCAGCACTGCTGCTGACCTTGCCACCCTTGCTGTGGGCCGGCAACGCGGTGATTGGCCGCGTGATTGCGCCCATGGCCTCCCCCATGACGCTGAACCTGCTGCGCTGGGCCATTGCCTTTGCGCTACTGCTGCCACTGGCCGCACCCGTGCTGCGCCGCAGCAGTGCCTTGTGGCCAAGTTGGCGGCGTTTTGCGGGCCTGTCACTGCTGGCCATTGGCGGTTACAACGCCTTGTTGTACCTGGCGCTCAACACCTCGACACCGATTAACGTGACGCTGGTGGGGTCCATCACACCCGTGTGGATGCTGCTGATTGGCCGGGTGTTTTTTGGCATTCGCATCTCGGGC
>JBIJDQ010000504.1:0-2877 GCA_044344025.1 Rhodoferax sp. | reverse complement strand
GTGCACTTCCACGCCTGTGTGGTCGATGGCGTGTTTGAGGAAGTGGCTGGCGTGGGTGACGCCGATGCCGACGTCCGACGAGCTGCACCTCACGCCGCTGGAACTGATAGAGCGCATTGCGGCGCTGGTGCCACCGCCGCGTACGCACTGGCATCGCTACTTTGGTGTGCTGGCACCGAACTCCTCGCTCAGGGCTGCGGTGACGGCGCTGGCTGCACCAGCCAAGCGTTCAACGGCACATTACCTGTGGGCGATTTTGACTTGCCGCTGAGTTGGGTAGGCCTGCGCGGTCCACCGCAAATGACCCTGTCGTCAGGCGAATTTTGGCGAAGGTTCGCCCAGGAATCGCGCTGTAGCGAATGCGCTGTAGCGAAAATCCTGAGGGTCTTTACGTGGTTCAATACCACCTCTGCCGGGCGATACTTGGCCTCATGTGGTTGGAAAGCCTATCCGTCATTGCAGTGCCGCTTTTAGGTGAAGCGGTGACGCCTGCCTTGGTGCTTGCGGGCCTGGCCATGGGGCTTGGCGTATGGCTGCACCTGACAGAGTCCCACCACCATGTGCATGCCCATGAGCCGCTGGAACATGAGCATGCGCACCTGCACGATGCGCATCACCACCATCCCCACGAGGCAGGCATGGCCGTGGATGGCGTGCATCGACATCGCCACACCCACGAACCCATGACGCACGACCACGCGCATTTTCCGGATGCGCACCACCGGCACCCGCATTAACCACCGCATCTGGACGGACCGCCACGGCCTTAAGGACGGCTTAAGCTGATCTCGCAACACTCAGAGCTTTAGTCAATGTAGCTTGCGCGAAAGGGCCATGATGCTTACAGTTTTACGTTCACCCAGTTTTAGTTTGTGGTGTGGCATTGGATTGATTTCCGCCAGCTCGTTGGTGTATGCCGCGGCCCCGATCCAAAACCCGTCGGCCAGCGCCACCGAGGCGCCCGTTAATGCCGTCAAAAAATGGGAGACCGATGAAGCGGTGCGCATGGGCATGGACAACATTCTCCAAGCCATGACGGCAAGCCGTGATGACATCGCCAATAATCGCCTCAATACGCAAGACTATCAACGCCTGGCAGAAACCATCGACAAAAATGTGGCCCTCATGATGAAGACCCGCAGTGTCAATAAAGAAACGGAAAAAGCGTTTCATCTGGTGGTCATGATGGACTTGTCGCAAAGCACCGACCTGATGCGCTCAGGTTCAAAAGTGACGTTGCAACGTGCCGGCGCTTTTGGTGTGATTCAGTCCCTGCGCAATTACAGCAAGCACTTTCAACATCCAGGCTGGATCAGCGGAACCTGAGACCGCCACCGCCACCGCCACCGCCACGATGCAGTTGCTGCAAATGTTCAGACTTGATTAACGCGAGAGAATAAATATGAAATGCCCTATCTGCATCACGACCGATCTTTTAATGACGGAACGCTTGAGCATCGAAATTGATTACTGCCCCCAATGCCGCGGCGTTTGGCTGGATCGGGGTGAGTTGGACAAGATCATTGAGCGCAGTGTGCGTGAATCGGCACCGGTCGCCGCCGCGCCGGTGCAGCAAGGCTTTCACCCTGCACCGCCACCGCCACAACAGCAGTATGTCAATAACTACGGTCATCATGACAAGCATCACAATGACCACAACGGTTACCAAAACAAGAAATCCATCTGGAAAGAACTGTTTGATTGATTGAGGTCATCACTGCATGACTTGCATGAACACCTATGCACGCTTCATGCAGTTCGTGCCGACACCCTCCAAAGTAAAGGCCTATTTGCGTGGCGAGTGGCACGGTGTCGGGCACAACCCCTTGGGTGCATTTTCTGTTTTTGGCTTGTTGGGCTTGCTCGCTTTTCAGGTGACCAGTGGCTTGTTATCGCAGCCATTGTTTTTTACGTACGCGTTAAAAAAGACAATCTTGTCAAGCCCATGGTGACCGGCTGGAAGGACATTGACCCAGCCGAGCATGCGGAGTCTGCCACAGGCGGTGGTGTCATTGCGCTGATTGTTTCGTTGACGATCGCCTGTGCGGCGGTCTATGCTGCTAGTGGTGTTTGGTTGCCAAAACCATCACCCCAGCCTGCTGCGGTGTCAGTACCCAGCTGGTAAATGGTTGGAGCGGCTTTAATTACCCGTACATAGCTAGCCGTTGGGTGTTGAGAATACGAATTTCTCGTCGTGTGACTTTGATCAGGCCTACGTTTTCAAGCTCGTGCAGCACTCTTGAAAAATACTCTGGGGTCAGCGATAACCGCGAGGCAATCGCTCTTTTGTTGGCGGGCAAATGGACTGAGGTAACGTTCTTAATTGCTGTTTGTTTACCCATTAAATCAGTCAACAAGTAATCGATAAGACGGCGAGTGCCGCTTTTAAATGTGTAACTCTCTACATCCTGCAGTAGTTTTTGAACGCGCCCTGAAATGGTCGTCAGTAATTGCTCTGAAAACCGGTGGTCGCGCGCGATTTCTCCAAGCATGGCCTGTTTATCAATGGTCATTAGCAGGGTGCTGGTGAGTGCTTGTGCGTTCAGCATGTATGAATTTTCAAGAAACATGCAAGCTTCTGCAAAGCTTTGGCCAGGCTCAACCAATTCAACCACCTTTTCCTGCCCTGAGGCGGAAACCACATAAAGCTTGACCCGTCCGGAAATCAAGACATGGAACTCCGCGCACGGAGTTCCCTTTTTGAAAATCATCTCCCCCCGAGAAAACTGTGGAAGACGGCAGTACTGAATGACACTTTCGTATTCCCGTTCCGAAAGTGCATTGAACATCGGCAACTTTGAAAGGTAGTACCGCATGTCAATTTTTTCAGCGTTGGGTATCATTTTGTGTACTCCGTGTTTGATAAAACCGGTGTGC
>JBIJDQ010000503.1:0-2878 GCA_044344025.1 Rhodoferax sp. | reverse complement strand
CGGCATCCTGGTAGTGCTCATTCCTTTTTGTGTGATTGGCATTGCGCTGGGCTGGCCCTTTTTCATGCAGGCTTATGTCAGCGGTGAGATGTCCCAAAACGCGGGTGGTTTGATTCGCTGGCCGGCTTACGGACTCATTCCTCTCGGTTTTGCGTTGTTGATGCTGCAAGGTATTTCCGAACTCATCAAGCGCATGGCCTTCCTCAAAGGCGTTGGGCCTGATGTATTGAGCGGCGAAGAAGCCAAATCCGACGAGCAAAAGCACCTTGAAGAACTTGAGAAGAAAGCAGCCGAGTTGCTGGCAGGAGACAAATAAATGGAAACCTCTTTTTTGGCACAACAATTTGTGCCCCTCATGTTTATTGCCCTATTCGTCATATTGCTAACCGGCTTTCCGGTTGCATTCGGGTTGGCCGCCACTGGCTTGGCCTTGGGCTTTGTAGGTATCGAGGCGGGCATCTTCCCTGCTGCCATGTTCCAGGCTCTGCCGCTGCGCATCTTCGGCATCATGCAAAACGACACCTTGCTGGCGATTCCGTTTTTCACCTTCATGGGGATTATTCTGGAACGAAGCGGCATGGCCGAGGACCTGCTGGAAACCGTGGGTCAGGTGTTCGGCCCGGTGCGTGGCGGTGTGGCCATTGCGGTGATTCTGGTGGGTGCGCTGCTAGCCGCCACCACCGGTGTGGTGGCTGCTGCGGTGATTTCCATGGGCCTGATCTCCTTGCCCATCATGCTGCGCTACGGCTACAGCCGCACCATTGCAACCGGCACCATTACCGCTTCGGGCACGCTGGCGCAGGCCATTCCGCCCTCGCTGGTGCTGATCGTTCTGGCTGACCAGTTGGGCCGCTCTGTCGGTGATATGTACTCCGGCGCCCTGATTCCCGGCTTGATGCTGGTGGGCCTGTACATCCTGTTTATCGTGGTGGTTGCCATCGTGAAGCCGGACATGGTGCCTGCATTGCCCCCTGAGGCACTGCTGTACAAAGAAGACAACGGCGCGTCGGGTCACAAATCACTGCTGGGTCTGGTAGTAGTGTGTGCGGCGGTTGGTTACGGTTGGGCGCAGATACACGATGGCCTGATGACAAAGTGGCTGGAGCGCGCCGTGCCGTCTGCAGGTGACGAAATCGTCATCATGTCCTTGACGCTGGCGTCACTGACCGGATTGGCTTTGGCCATCATCAACCACATCACCAAAATGGGACTGCTCTCCAAGCTGGCCGAGCAGGTTACGTTTGTGCTGATGCCCCCGCTGATCCTGATCTTCCTGGTGCTGGGCACGATCTTTTTGGGCGTTGCAACACCTACCGAAGGCGGTGCAATGGGCGCTCTGGGTGCCATCATCCTGGCCCTGGGCAAGGGGCGTCTGAGCTTTGACCTGACCAAACAGGCGCTGGAAAACACCGCCAAGCTGGCTTCGTTTGTGCTGTTCATCCTGATCGGCTCTACGGTGTTCAGCTTCACGTTCAACGCGGCAGATGGTCACATCTGGGTGGAACACTTGTTCAAGGACATGCCTGGCGGCGCGTGGGGCTTCCTGATCGTAGTGAACATTCTGGTGTTCATTTTGGGTTGCTTTATTGACTTCTTCGAGATTGCGTTCATCGTGATCCCGCTGCTGGCCCCTGTGGCCGAGAAGATTTTGCCCGGCATCGTGCCTGGCATGACGCCGGACCAAGTGATGATCTGGTTTGGTGTGATCATTGCCATGAACCTGCAAACCTCGTTCCTGACACCACCCTTCGGCTTTGCCCTGTTTTACCTGCGCAGCGTGGCTGCCAAGTTTGACTACAAAGACCGCGTTACCGGCAAGATGATTCCTTCCGTCAAAACCATCGAGATCTACAAAGGCTCCATTGCATACATCTGCTTGCAACTCATTATGGTGGCGGCTGTTATTGCGTTCCCTGTGTTGGTAACGGGCGGTATTGAAAAAGTCGAAACGCTGAATGCGGACCAGATCATGCAGCAGCTGGATATGCCGTCGGCTGAACCGACCGACCCGCCAGCCCCTGGCGAGGCCAAGGAAGGGGACGCCGCTAACCCGGCGCCGGCAGACTCTGCCAAGCCGGAAGATGACCCCATGAAAGCCATGATGGAGGCCGCTGAGAAAGATGCCAAGAAAAAACAGTAAGCCGGCCTAGCCGGACCACAAAAGGGGCCCAACGGGCCCTTTTTGTGCTGAATGGTTTACTAATAACGAGACGAGGAAACAACCATGCTGACAGCCCTGATACTGATTTTTGTAGTGACCTACGCGGCCATTGCGTTCGAGCACCCGCTGCGGGTGAACAAGTCGGCCACCGCCCTGCTGGGAGCAGGCCTGCTATGGACTATTTATGCCATGGGGCAGGACAACCCGCACCTGGTAGGCGAGCACCTGAACGAGTCGCTCATGAGCACGGCACAAATCGTGTTCTTCCTGATGGGTGCCATGACCATTGTGGAAGTGGTGGATGCGCACAACGGCTTTGAGGTCATTACCTCGCGCATCAAAACCACCAAACTCTCCACCCTGATGTGGATGGTGGGTTTTGTGTCGTTCTTTTTGAGCGCGATTCTGGACAACCTGACCACCACCATCGTGATGGTGTCGCTGATGAAAAAGCTGCTCGACCAACGCGAAGACCGCCTGTTTTTTGCGGGCATCATTGTGATTGCAGCCAACGCCGGCGGAGCCTGGACCCCTATTGGTGACGTAACCACCACCATGCTGTGGATCGGCGGCCAGATTACTGCCATCGAAATCATGAAAGGCCTGTTTTTGCCGTCATTGATCAACCTGCTGATTCCACTGGCCGTAACCAGCCGCATTCTGGGTGACCGCCCGGTGATTGCGCCTGTGCGCGGGGTCGAAGACGCCACGTTTGAG
>JBIJDQ010000502.1:0-2879 GCA_044344025.1 Rhodoferax sp. | reverse complement strand
ATCCAGGTCCGGGTAGGCCAACATGTCCACCGCCGCCTGAATGTTGGCCAGGGACGAGCGACTGCCCTCGGTCAAGCCGTGCAACAACTGGTCACGCACATGCTCTTCTTCGAAGGCCCGGGTGACGTTGTCGAGCATCAGCACAAAACCGCTGATCTCAGCCGTGTCACCGGTCACCTCGGCATTGCGCACTGGCGCCATCTGCACCTTGAGCAATTGCCCGGCCTGCGTGGTGGTCACAAACTGGGCAGACGGGCTGCCCGCACCACGGCTGACCCGTTGCTGAATGCTTTCCAGAGCGTGCGCCACCAACTGACGGTCAAACACGGCATAAATGGAGCGCCCAATACCCACCAACTCGGAACCACCGGCCAATGTGGGTGCCACAGACAGCGCCTTGAACTGCAAACGGGCGCGGTTGTTGTACAAAATGATGCGGCCATCCAGGTTGCACACCACCACACTTTGGGTCAGCTCTGACATCAGCGCGGCCAGACGGTTTTTTTCCTGCTGCACCCCGGCACTGGCTTGGGCGATTTGGGCGGCCACGTCTTCACGCAGGCTGTCACGCTGCGAGGCCAGCTGAAAAATCACGTCCGCCAGGGCTTTGGTTTCTTTGGTGCCCTCGTGGTTCATCGGGGCAGCCTTGGGGGCGGCCAGCAGCACCTGGGTTTGCTCCACCAAGCGTGCTGGCGCCGTGGCGTAGCGTCGGAACAACCAGCGCAGCGTGGCACCAATGCTGAGCAAGCCCAACACCCAGGTCATCCCGATCAGCACAAACCGGGGTGCCAATTGCTCTGCCAACAAAGCCCGTTGAGCTGGCTCCAGCGTTGAGGCAATCAAGCCAATCGTCAGCAGCAGCCACACCAAGGTGGCCGCACCGATTACCACAATGGCCTGAATCAGGCGGCGATCTGCCTTTATCTTCATGCTGAACGACCCAACATTTGTGCCACTTTCAGCACCAGATCACGGGTGGAAAATGGTTTGGTCATGTAGGCATCTGCTCCCAGCGCAGTGCCTTTGGCCAGGTCTGTATCGCGCCCCTTGGCGGTCAACATCAATATTTTGACGCCTTGAAGGGCATCGTTGGCACGCACCTCCTGGCAGACCTCAAAGCCGGTCTTTTTAGGCATCATCACATCCAGCAACACCAGGTCAGGCAGCTCGCGGGCTATTGATTCCAGGGCCTCCTGGCCATCACGTGCGATGACCACCGTGTAGCCTTCACGTTTGAGCAAGTACTCCAGCGAAATCACGATGTTGGGCTCATCGTCGGCCACCAGTATTTTTGAGTTCATGTCTGTCTCCTTATTTACATCTTATGGGGTAGGTCAAAGCAAAAAATCGATCCCTGCCCAGGGTGTGACTCAAGCCACAGGTGGCCACCAAAGTGTTCCACAATCTGACGACTGATGGGCAAACCCAACCCCGTGCCTTGTGGCCGATTGGCAGCATCACCACCTTGGCGAAATTTCTCAAAAATCAGGGACTGTTGCGCCACCGACACCCCTGGTCCATTGTCACTCACCCGCACGGTCACATTTTGATGATTGCTGCACAGGCTCACAGCCACCCTGCCACCTGGCACCGGCACAAACTTGGCCGCGTTTGAGAGCAAATTCAGCATGACCTGCGTCAAGCGGTCCGGGTCTGCCATCAAGACCAACGGTGTCTGCGGCACATCCACAGTGACCATCGTTTGCCTCTCACGAAACAGCTCGGATGTGGTCACCACCGCTTGTTTGACCAGCGCACACATGTCCACGGCTTCGGTGTCCCATTCGGCATGGCCAGACTCGATCTTGGCCATGTCAAGCACCTGGTTAACCAACCTTGACAAGCGTTCGGTCTCACTCACAATGATCTCAATGAACTGTTTGCGTTGCGCCAGGTCGATTTTGGGGTCATCGCGCATCAGTTCGGCCAGCGCCCGGATCGAGGTGAGTGGCGTGCGCAACTCGTGCGTCACCGACGACATGAAGTCGTCCTTCAAACTGTCAAGGCTTTTCAACTGCTCGTTGGCTGTCCGCAATTCATTTGTTGCCCGCTCCAGCGAGGCGGATTTTTCTTCCAGCTCAAGGGAGTGCGCCCGCAGTTGCGAGGTTTCATCCAGAATGCGCAACACATCGTCAGGTGTCAGGGTTTCTTCATCCACACTGCTGGCCACCAGCACCCGGGCCGAAGCACTGCCCACTGCGCCAGCCAATTGGGTTTCTACAAACTGCACCAACTGCGCGTTGGCAGTGATGTCTTTCAAATCCTCTACACCCACTTGGCTGGCATAGGCAGAAAACAGTGCCTGCGCCCGATCTGCGCCCATAAATCGCTCACATAAACGCAGTAAATCAGGCACTGTGGCACGACCACGCCAAAACACCGGACGTGCCGTGGTGGTGCGCTCAAACACATCCACAAACAGCAAAGCCTGGCTGGCTTCTTGCCCGCTGGGAGCACGCCACAGCGACAAACCTACATACGCACCAATATTTACAAGCAGACTCCAGAACAGTGAGTGGGTCAGGTTGTCCAGCCCCTGCAGCCCAAACAGGTGTTCAGGGCGCAGCCAGTTCAAGCCGAAAATGCCTTGGTTTAAAAATGCAGCGGGCAGCCAGCCGGACTTGGCCAATGAGGGCAGCATCAGCGTGTAACTCCACATCAAAAACCCAGCAACCAAGCCTACCAACGCACCCAATCGGGTGGCACCCTTCCAGTAAAGTCCACCCAACACAGCGGGTGCGAACTGGGCCACAGCAGCAAAGCTGATCAACCCAATGCTCACCAGCGCATAGGCCTCGCCCGCCAGATGAAAGTAGGCATACCCCAACACC
The DNA here is from genome assembly GCA_044344025.1 of Rhodoferax sp. Taxonomy (GTDB): domain Bacteria; phylum Pseudomonadota; class Gammaproteobacteria; order Burkholderiales; family Burkholderiaceae_C; genus Rhodoferax. The sequence continues at coordinate 48 of JBIJDQ010000502.1, read as the reverse complement.
AGCACCCCCAGAATGGCAGCGCGGCGAATGTTCAGCAGCAGGCGCGTC
>JBIJDQ010000500.1:0-2883 GCA_044344025.1 Rhodoferax sp. | reverse complement strand
GGTCGCCTGACCCAATCACCATACCTCACGGTGCTTGGACTCGGCCGAAGTTACCGAGAAGTCAAATTGCACCCGGTGCCGATCAACGGTACCCTCACAGACCGCGCTAGCACCAAAAGTCCCAGGTGCGGTGATTGGGTCAGGTGACCGGGCTTTGGAGTGGAAGGCGCGCGACAACCGGCCTTTGCGCATTACGCCTCTCACCCCCGCGCGTGATTCCGCTCCAAAACCGCATGCGCCTGACCCAATCGCCGCGCCGTGCGAGTGTCAGTGCAATTGCAATTCCAAGGGCGCGTGCGAGTGCGAGTGCGAGTGCCAGGCACCAGCCCGCGCCCGATACACTCAAGGTTTTACCCTTACGCACTTCACGATGACCTACTGCGTCGCTATCAAACTCAATGCCGGACTGGTTTTTTTGTCCGACTCCCGCACCAACGCTGGCCTGGACCAGATCAGCACCTTTCGCAAAATGATCGTTTATGAAAAAGCAGATGACCGTTTCATGGTGTTGCTTTCGGCCGGTAACCTGAGCATTTCGCAATCCATTCGCGAGATTTTGCAGGTTGAAAAACTCAAGGACCATGACGAAGACGACGGTATCACCATCTGGAATGCCAAAAGCATGTTTGATGCCGCCCGCGTGCTGGGTGCCACCATTCGCCACGTGTACGAGCGTGATGCGGCATCGCTCAAACAAGCCGGGGTCGATTTCAATGTGTCGCTGATCTTTGGCGGCCAGATCAAGGGCGAAGGCATGCGCCTGTTTCAGGTGTATTCGGCGGGTAATTTCATTGAAGCCACACCCGAGACCCCCTACTTCCAAGTGGGTGAGTCCAAATACGGCAAGCCGGTGCTTGACCGCGTCATCACCCCCACCACACCGCTGGACGAAGCCGCCAAGTGCGCGCTGGTGTCGATGGACTCGACCCTCAAATCCAATCTGTCAGTGGGCCTGCCCCTTGACATGGTGGTGTACGAAGTCAACCAGTTCCAGACCGACAAAGTAGTGTGCATTGATGAGAACAACCCCTACTTCAAGATGATGCACAACAGCTGGGGCGTGAAACTGCGCGAGGTGTTTGACAGCATTGAAGACCCCACCTGGGATGGCGGCAAAACCGACGTGCCGCTGATGCAAAGCTCAGGCCGCAGTCTGCCCCTGAGAAAAATCAGCACCCCGCAAGAAAAACTGATCTGACGCACCGGGGACAGCGCAGGCACTGGCCCGATTGGCTTTGTCCTGACAATGCCCTTTATTTCCTGCCACGTCGCCCCATGCCGCATCGCACCACATTGAGCCCGATTGTTTTCTCTCACGCCAACAGCTTTGGTGCAGACACCTACCGGGTGCTGTTTGACAACTTGAAAAAGCGCGGCATCAACGCCCATGCCATCAACAAGCTGGGCCACGACCCACGCTACCCGGTGACCAACAACTGGCCTCATCTGGTGCAACAACTGGTGGACTTTACCCAATCCAAAGTGAATGAAACCGGCGGCCCGCTGGTGATGGTGGGGCATTCCCTGGGTGGTTTTTTGAGCCTGATGGTGGCCAGCCAGGCACCGCAACTTGTGCGCGGCGTGGTGCTGCTGGACGCACCCATTGTGGGGGGCTGGCGGGCCACAGCGCTTGACCTGGCCAAGCGGACCCGACTGGTGGGCTCGGTGTCGCCCGGCGCGGTAAGCCGCAAGCGGCGCCAGCACTGGCCTTCGCTTGAGGCTGCCCTGGCCCACTTCAAAAGCAAAAAAGCCTTTGCCAAATGGCACCCGCAAGTGCTGGCTGACTATGTGGCCTTTGGCACGCGCGAAGAAATGGTCAACGGCCAGACCCAGCGGGTGCTCAGTTTTGAGCGCGAGGTGGAAACCACCATCTACAACACCCTGCCCAGCAACCTGGCGGCCATGCTGAAAAAACACCCACCGAAATGCCCGGCGACCTTCATTGGGGGCCTGCGCTCGGCTGAGATGCGCCAGGTGGGCATGACCCTGACCCAGCAGGTCACACAGGGGCGAATCATGATGCTGGATGGCACCCACCTGTTCCCGATGGAAAAGCCGCTGGTCACCGCAGCGGCCATCGAAACGGCCTTGCTGAACATGGCCTCAATTCCGGGTGCCAGCGCCGTCAAGACTTGACGGCCTTGGGTGTTGCCGCACTGCCGGCCTCAAAGTAATAACTCACGCGCTTTCGCGGACTCAAGTAGTTGTAAATCTCAGTGGGTACTTGCGCGGGTCGAATGGCCTTGTCAATACAGAGGTCAGACTCGGCGTTCATGTCCAGCAACATGGCTTCTTCCTTGGGCACACTCGCGTCATACACCACCACAATCGGCTTCATGGGGTGTGCGGTGTTGACCGTAGACACCATGCCCACACTGCCATTGGACAATTGCACCAGCGTGCCGGGCGGGTAAACCCCCAGGCAGCGAATGAAAATGGTCAGCAGTTTGGTGTCAAATTTGCTACGCTGCTTGGCAAACATCAGCGACAAGGCCTCATGCGGGGTCAAGGCATCGGCAATGGCTGGGGGGTTACATAACTCGTCGTAATGGTTGGCAATCACCACCATGCGCGCCAACAGGTTGATGGCTTCACCCTTGATTTTTTTGGGGTAACCCGTGCCATCAGAAAACTCATGGTGCTCGCCAATAATGGCCATCGCCGCAGGGGCCAGTTGCATGCGCTTGGCAATCTCAAGCCCATAGGCAGGATGCAGTTCATAAAAATTGCGCTCGGCTGGGGTGAGCGGCTCGGTTTTCAGCAAAATCCGGTCGGGCACCTCCTTGCGCCCAATGTCATGCAGCAGGGCCCCCACGCCCAGGGTGCTCACCACCTCAATGGGCAATTTCAGTTCACGCGCCATCATCATCGACAGCATGGCCA
>JBIJDQ010000501.1:0-2883 GCA_044344025.1 Rhodoferax sp. | reverse complement strand
GCACAAACAGGCGTGTGGCAAAGCCCACGGCATCCAATTGGTTCCGAACCGCAAAACCGATGTCTTTTGGCTGGTACCAGCTCATGCGTTTGCCTCGTCGCCAAAATCTTCAGCCACCGTGGGGCCAGGGTAGTGAAAATGCACAGGGCCGTCTGGCAGGGCGTGCACATACTGGTGAACCAGCGCATCGGTGCTGTGACGTACCTCGTCCGGCGTACCCTGCGTGGCAATCTTGCCATTGGCCAAAATGATCACCTGATCTGCAATGGCGAAGGTTTGCTCAAGGTCGTGCGACACAAAAATACTGGTCAATCCCATCGCATCATTGAGTTCACGGATCAACCGTGCCGATGTGCCCAGCGAGATCGGGTCAAGCCCGGCAAAAGGTTCGTCATACATTACCAACTCGGGGTCAAGCGCAATGGCACGTGCCAAGGCCACCCGCCGCGCCATGCCGCCACTCAAGTCGCTGGGCAGCAGATCCCGCGCACCGCGCAGGCCGACCGCATTGAGCTTCATCAGCACCACATCACGGATCAAGGCCTCTGGCAAATCGGTGTGCTCACGCAGCGGAAAAGCCACGTTTTCAAACACGTTCAAATCTGCAAACAAGGCACCAAATTGAAACAACATGCCCATGCGCCGACGCGCCGTGTAAAGCTCGGGCTGGGTCATGGGGGTGATGTCTTGACCGTCAAACAACATTTGCCCTTTCTCTGCCTTCACCTGACCACCAATCAGACGCAGCACAGTGGTTTTGCCACCGCCTGATGCGCCCATTAGGGCGGTGACTTTGCCACGGGGAATAGTCAAAGAAACATTGTCCAGAATCAGCCGGTCACCGTAGCCAAAGCTAAGGTGACGCAATTCAACCAGAGATTCTGAGATTTTGGGAGTCATAAATAGGAAAGGCCGGGGCATGCCCGGCCCCTCGATCATAAGGGAAAGCCCTAATTACCTGGGCAGGTCGCTGAATCCCATCAAAAACTCATCCACAGCGCGGGCTGCTTGGCGGCCTTCACGAATCGCCCACACCACCAGACTCTGGCCACGGCGGATGTCGCCTGCGGCAAACACCTTGGCCACTGTGGTGGCATAACCACCCTCAAAGTCGGTGCTGGCTTTGGCGTTGCCGCGGGCATCCTTGGCCACACCAAAGGCTTCCAGCACGGTGGCCACCGGGTTGACAAAACCCATGGCCAACAACACCAGATCGGCCTGGTAGGTTTTCTCAGTTCCGGCAATCTCGACCATCTTGCCGTCTTTAAGCTCGATATGCACCGTCTTCAAACCCGTGACCTTGCCTTTTTCACCAATGAATTCCTTGGTGGAGATAGCGAATTCACGCACACAACCTTCGTCATGGCTGGAACTGGTGCGCAATTTCATAGGCCAATAAGGCCAGGTCATGGGGCGGTTTTCTTCCACTGGTGGCTCTGGCATCACCTCGAACTGGGTGACACTGACCGCACCATGGCGGTTGCTGGTGCCCACGCAGTCAGAACCGGTGTCGCCACCGCCGATGACGATCACGTGTTTGCCATCGGCACGCAACTGGCCCTTGAGCTTGTCACCGGCATTAACCTTGTTTTGCTGGGGCAAAAACTCCATGGCGAAATGGATGCCTGACAAGTCGCGGCCAGGCACGGGAAGATCACGCGATTGTTCTGAGCCCCCAGTGAGCAGCACCGCGTCAAACTCCTGTTGCAACTGCGCGGCAGACACGGTTTCCTTGGCCCAGTTGGTGACCTTTGAACCTTTCGGCATCTCGCCTACCAGCACGCCAGTGCGAATGGTCACCCCTTCGGCTTCGAGCTGTGCCACTCGGCGGTCAATGTGGGTTTTTTCCATCTTGAAGTCAGGAATGCCGTAGCGCAACAGGCCACCCACGCGGTCATTTTTCTCAAACAAGGTCACGTCATGCCCGACCCGCGCCAATTGCTGTGCAGCAGCCATGCCTGCGGGGCCTGAGCCCACCACGGCCACTTTTTTACCGGTCTTGATCTTGACCGGTTGGGGCAAAACCCAGCCGTGTTCCCAAGCGCGGTCAATGATGGCGTGCTCAATGCTCTTTATGCCCACTGGCAACTGGTTCACGTTCAGCGTGCAGGCGGCTTCGCAAGGCGCCGGGCAAATGCGGCCAGTGAACTCAGGAAAGTTGTTGGTGCTGTGCAGCACGTCAATGGCTTCTTTCCAGTCGCCCTGGAAAACCAGGTCGTTAAAGTCTGGAATGATGTTGTTTACCGGGCAGCCGTTGTTGCAAAACGGGGTACCGCAGTCCATACAGCGGGCTGCCTGCGTTTTGGCCGCCTCGTCGTCCAGGCCAATCACAAACTCTTTGTAATTCTTCAAACGCTCGGGCACTGGCTTGTAGCCTTCTTCGACGCGCTGGTATTCCATGAAACCTGTTACTTTTCCCATTTTTACTCCTTAGCGGGACAAATCCTAAGGCCTTGCCCCATCAATTTTGGTGTGTTGCGGGATGGCTGCTTGGTGCCACCCGCACGCTGTCATATCAGGTCACTTGACCAAAAACGCTTCTTTTTTAGATGCGTCTTGTGCACGACTGGCTTGCGCTGCAGCCCCTTTTTTCGCATGAAGTTCACCCAAAGCACGCTTGTACTCATTGGGGAACACCTTGACGAACTTAGAACGCGCGGTGTCCCAGTTGTCCAGCAATTCACGGGCCCGGCGACTGCCGGTCCAGCGGTTATGGTCTTCCAGAAGCTTTTTCAGCTGCGCTTCATCGCTTAAACCCCGGTGCCACAGGCTTTCCTTGACGGCTTCTTTTTGCTCGTCAGTGGTCAGCACTTTTTCAAGTGACACCATGGCGGTGTTGCAACGTTTGGCAAATTTGCCATCTTCGTCATACACATACGCCAC
>JBIJDQ010000499.1:0-2886 GCA_044344025.1 Rhodoferax sp. | reverse complement strand
CAATGGTGCGGGTTCAGGTGCAGGCACGGCAAAGGGTGCAACTGGTGGCGGTGGCGGTGGTGCTGGTGCTGGTGCTGGTGCTGGTGCTGGTGCTGGTGCTGGTGTTGGTGTTGGTGGCGCAGGCACCACGCCGCTTGAAGCTGCCCGCAACGAATGGTTTCTGGCGGGCACACAACAAACCACATTCACTATTAATTCAATAGCTATCGGTGCATACTACACGGGCACCAGAGGCCAAAAAGGCTTAAAAAATTCAAATCAAGCCACCCACCACGCCTCTGCCCGCATCACAAGCCCCACCAACGGCACCATCATCGCGCTGGACCCCGACATTCCGCCCAACCGTCAGCGGGTGACTTTTGCCGCCGAAGGCAACAACCTGCGCTGGCTGATGGACGGCAAACCGTTAGCCAAAGGCAACAACGCCCAGTGGCTGCCTTGGCCGGGCCGGCATGTGGTTCAGTTGGTCAATGCGCGTGGCGACGTGCTTGATGAGGTGAAACTGGAGGTGCGCGGCGCGGGGGTGGTTGGTGGGCGCTGATGAAAAAGTGAGTGACGCTATCAACACGGGCAATTGACTGCGGATCAGACTTGCTCACAATGCCTGCGCCTCTGAAATCACCTGATCACGAAACTTGACAGGCAAGGCTTTCGGCGTAAGCACATCAACCGCCACTTGAAGCAACTTCGCCAATTCCAACTGAATTTTGGCAATGTCCATCATGGTGGTTTCACTGGTGGGCTCGACCAGCAAGTCAAGGTCACTGTCCTCAGTGTCATCGCCGTGCACTACGGACCCAAACACCCGCACATTGGTCACGCGGTGGCGCAAGGCAATGCTGCGAATCGCTTCTCGGTGGGTTTGCAGTGCTGTTGATGGTCGCATTTGAAATTCTCCTTGACGGGTGGCAATGATACTTTTTGTAGCGTGTTGGTGCAGAAGCAGACATGGGCAATCATGAAACTGGTGGCGCAGGCACCATGCCGCTTGAAGCTGCCCGCATCACCTCACCCACCAACGGCACCATCATCGCGCTGGACTCCTACATTCCGCCCAACCGTCAGCGGGTGACTTTTAACGCCGATGGCATCAACTTGCGCCGGTTGATGGACGGCAAACCGCTGGCAAAAGGCAACAGCGCCCAATGGCTGCCCTGGCCGGGGCGGCATGTGGTTCAGTTGGCCAACTTGCGTGGCGACGTGCTGGATGAGGTCAAACTGGAGGTGCGTGGCACGGGGGTAAAAGCCGAGGTTTCCGGAGGAAAATGAGCCACCCCAATTTCTTATTCGGAGGCACACACCATGCTGAAATTGCTCCCGCCCTTTTGACTTTTAGCACCCTCACCTTGGTACCCCAGTTGACGTGGGCGCAAGCCTACCCACCGTGGACCTGCTCTCCACCAGCACCACAGTGGTGGGCGAGCCCCTGCGCTACCCCACCAGTGGTCCAGCCAAGGTCAACGTCAGCATTGTGACCATCCTGCCCGGTGCAGACACGGTGCTGCACCGCCACCCTGCACCCTTGGTGGCTTACATCCTGGAGGGCGACATGGAGGTCGATTACGGCGACAAGGGAAAACGGGCCTTCCGCAAAGGCGATGCCTTGGTCGAGGCCATGGACGTGGCGCACCGGGGCATGAACACTGGGACTACCCCGGTCAAAATTCTTGCCATTTACCTCGGCGTAGAAGGCACTGCCAATGTGGCTCTGGAGCCACCCCGGTAGGTGGTATGGTCAGGCTTATGAAAACACAAATCGATCATCTGGTCATCGTGGCCAAAACGCTGGCGCTTGGGGTGCAATGGTGCGAAGCCACGCTGGGCATCACCCCTGGCCCGGGCGGTGAACACGCCCAATATGGCACCCACAACCGCCTGTTCAAAATTGCCACGCCAGCCAACCCACTGTCCTATTTTGAAATCATTGCCATCAACCCGGGTGCCAAAAAAACCGGCAGTGCCACGGCCAAACGCTGGTTTGACATGGACGACGACGCCCTGCAAGCGGTTGTGGCCACCGAGCCGCGATTAGTGCATTTTGTGGCCGAGACCACCGACATTCAGGCGGCACGCATTGCCTTAAAAACACTGGGCATTGAACGCGGCCCGGCCATGCAGGCCAGCCGCCATTCACGCCGTGGTGTGCTGCAATGGCAAATCACGGTGCGCGAAGACGGCCAGCGCCTGTTTGATGGGGCCCTGCCCAGCCTGATTCAGTGGGGCAAGCCCGATGCTGCCGAGCCACTGCGCCTGCACCCCAGAAACAGCTTGCCCCGCTCGGGGGTCACGCTGCAAGGCCTGGCGGTCACCCACCCCAGCGCCGCCAAACTGCAAGCAGCTTACGAGGCGATTGGACTCAGCGGCATTGCTGTGCAGGAAGGTCCAGCCAACCTCACCGCAACGTTGCACACCCCCAAAGGCTTGGTGGTGCTGCAAAGCCATGGGGTGTAGCCACCTTGTACTGAATTGATATATTCAGAACGCTATTGATTAAATAGCTACCAACGCTTACTGCATAAGCACCACAAGGCCAAAACGCTTAAAAATGCGTTTGAAAAGCCGTGGCAAGCACCTTACGCTGCCGCGATTTGCTCCTGCGCCAGCCAGGTCAGCACAGGCACGGTGCCGGGCAGCACCGGGGCCACAGTGACGGGCAAGCGCTGCCAGGCAAACGACTGGGCTTCGCGCATTTGCAATTCACCCGACCAGGCCAACACCTTGCAAAAATGCAGACGCACCAGCGCGTGGGGGTAGTCCACCAGCTCTTGCCGCCAGGGCTCGATCTGGTGCAGGTGCAGACCAAGTTCTTCAAACAGCTCACGGCTCAAGGCTTGTTGCACCGACTCACCCGGCTCAAACTTGCCGCCGGGAAATTCCCAGTACCCC
>JBIJDQ010000498.1:0-2890 GCA_044344025.1 Rhodoferax sp. | reverse complement strand
GTGTTCAGCTGGAAGGCACAGAAAATCGCATTACTGTTGCGCGCAATCGCTACATTCAGGCGGTTCAGGAATACAACGTCCTTACGCGCAGCTTTCCTAGCAACCTGACGGCCATGGTGTTTAGCTACCAGGTCAAACCGGTCTTTGCGGTAGAAAACGAAGCAGCCATCAGCAAGCCTCCGGTGGTCGATTTCAACAAGAAATAGGCATCTCTGATGCACGGGCATTACCTGGTGGGATGGCTCTGGCGCGCCGTTTGGCTAGCTGCAGCGGCCTTTGGAGTCGTATCGGCTAGCGCACAAATCAATGTGCAGCCGGTGCCAGAACTCACTGGCCGTGTTATCGATATGACCGGGACGTTGTCGGCAGTTGAACAGCGCAAACTTGACCAGAAGTTGGCGGCTTTTGAGGCTGCCAAGGGCTCCCAACTGGTAGTGTTGATGATTGCAACAACGGCACCCGAAGACATTGCCAGTTACGCAAACCGGGTAGGCAACGCCTGGAAGATCGGGCGTAAAGACATTGGCGATGGTGTGTTACTTATCGTCGCCAAAGATGACCGCAAGCTGCGTATTGAAGTAGCCAAGACATTAGAGGGTGCGGTTCCCGATCTGGCAGCCAAGCGAATCATTGACCAGTCGATAGCACCGTTTTTTAAACAGGGTAACTTTGCAAGTGGTATCGATGCGGGGGTGGATCAGCTCATCGCATTGATTCAAACGGAGGGATTGCCGACCACCGTTGCTGAGCAATCAGGCAGTGACGACGGGGTCTTCAATCTAATTTTGTTTGTTTTTTTGGTGGGATTTGTGGTGCTCATCATTATTGGTGGATCCACAAATTCCAAAGGTTCGAGACGAAGCACTTCTACCCACTCATTCGATAGTGGATTTGATTGGTCTAGCGTCTCTAGTAGCTCCGGTAGCGGCTCCTTCGGTTCCGGTGGTGATTCATTTAGCTCTGGTGGTGGTGGCAACTTTGGCGGCGGTGGTGCCTCGGGAGGCTGGTGATGTGGATTCAAATCAAACGCTTGTTGCGTCACCGTTTTGCAAGGGGTTGGCGCGCGTACCTGTCTGAAGATGCGATGCAGCGGCTCACTGCGCAAGTAGCGCTTTGTGAAAAATTGCACAGCGGAGAGATCAGAATCTGCATTGAATCGAGCCTGCCCAAAAGTTATCTCCTGAGCAGTGACTCCATGCCCGCTATTGCACGCCGGCGCGCGCTAGCCAAGTTTGCCAAGCTAAGGGTGTGGGACACCGAAAACAACAATGGGGTTCTGGTCTACCTGCTCTTGTCTGAGCGGCAGATTGAGTTGGTAGCCGACCGCGGTATCAATGCACGCGTGTCCGCCAAAACATGGGGAAACATTGTCAGCAGTTTGCAGATATGCCTGCAAAAGGGTGAGTTTGAACAAGGTTTGCGCGACGCGGTTCAGCAAGTGTCCAGTGAACTGACAACTTACTTCCCGTTGGACGTTGGACGTGTTGACTTAAATGAGCTGTCTGATCGCCCTGATGTAGGCGAATAGGGGCGCGCAATAGCGTTGAACCTCCAGTCTGGCGCTGCTGGCCAGATCGCCTTTGACAGTGCGCGCAGATCGACCAGAGTGGGGATTGATGACCGCAAAGCCACCGGAAACGCCTGAACGGCATTTGCCCACGCCACCGCCTGCTCGAGACTACCGTCTTCTCCGGCAAAAAGTGCGGTTCGCAAATCTCGCCAGACTGCATTCATCGCTTTATAGGTGTCATCACCGCCGGGCGCCAGTGCGGCCGGTTTCAGCGGAGACAGATCGGGTGCTTCGGTGTTTTGAATCATCGGAATTAGCGGAGTTGTCCAATGTCCGAGGTTTCCCTTCAAGAGGCCGAACAAGCGATAGCGCTCCCATGCTTTGATGGCGTGCTGCCCCGGCACGCCCAGCTTGCGCACTGAATCTTTGGCGTCCAGGTCGGCAAGAGACTCTTCCAGCCACAGGTCAGCGTCTGACATCTGGTCGTCCAGAATGGGCCAACTCCGTTCCCCACGCATCTGTGACAATATTTTCTTGCAATGGCTTGCTTCGTGGGCCAGGAGGAAAGCGGTAACGGCCTGCTCGGTTTTCCAGCTTTTGTCAGGTGAAACCTGCATCACCTGATCCACGTCGTATCGAAGAGCTGCAGCCAAACACAGTGGGCCACCTGCCGCTTGCAGAACTATTGGTATGGAATCGCCAAACACTGTGGTTCGGAAGGAGTCAACCAGATCCGCACGGAGCTGATGATTCATTCCATTGGCAATAAGTTTGTCAGCCAGTTTCTCGGCTTCTGAACTGACCATGGGCAAAACAGCATCAAAAATACGCGCTTGCACAGGCCCTGGTGTTGTTGAAGCACTCACAGGAAGGCACAAGCTCGACAGATAAAATGCTGCCCAGACGACACGCCAATAGCTACCGATCACCGCGTATTCCTATTTAAAGTTGAATCCAATTGGAACAAGAAAAACCCCTGTTTGTGATGCTCGACCGCGCACGCGCATGGAAAGATCTTTTGTTCCTTTTTTTGATGACACCTGTACTCGTCGTGCTGATTATTTTCTATTTCCCTTTAGTTTTGTGGAATGACACGTTCTACATATGGAGCATGCGGGGCCTTGTTGTGCTGTGGCTGCTGTGGTTAGTCGGGCGGGTCCGCCATATGTTGCTGACCGATAACGTGCTGCTTGTTATCAATGGCTATGGCATATGGGCTGAAAATTGTCCCAGTAAAAGCACAATTGCGTGGAGCCGTGTTGTGGACGTAATTGAAAAACCCCAGCCGTTCGTCAAAAGCGATCAAGCGCGAATTTTTCAGATCATTTACCGCCCGGATGAGCCCTCAAATGACGAAAATGCATCGTTCATTTTCAGCAC
>JBIJDQ010000497.1:0-2893 GCA_044344025.1 Rhodoferax sp. | reverse complement strand
CGTGCCCAGCATCTTGCGTGGTTTCAGTGCGCCAGTGATCGTCAACATTGACTACACCGACGCGCAGTTGCTGACCCTGCTGGCCAATGACCCAGACCCCTTCAACCGCTGGGAAGCCGGGCAACGACTGGCCCTGCGATGCGCTATTCAATCAATAGCACTAAACCAAGAAGGGACGAGCGCCAGAGGTCTAAATGATGCTTATATAGCTGCCATGCGCTCGGTGCTACGCAGCCCCACGCTGGATGCAGCGTTCAAGGAGCTGGTGCTCACCCTGCCGTCAGAATCCTACATGGCAGAACAGCTTGACGTGGTTGATCCGCAGCGCATTCATCTGGTGCGCGAAGCCATGCGTGAACAACTCGCCACGGAACTCGCCCCTGACTGGCAATGGGCGTTTGAGGCGCATTGCCAAAACGGCAGCTACCGCCCTGACACCTTGTCCAGTGGTCGCCGCGCCCTGGCTGGTTTGGCTTTGAGCTATTTGTGCCTGGCCGCCCGTACATCCGGCGACGTGGTCTGGCCCGGAAAAGCCTATCAGCACTTCAAGGACGCTGACAACATGACCGACCGCGTCAACGCCTTGAGCGCCTTGGTGCAAAGCGGTCACGCTCTGGCCACCCCGGCTCTGGCACGCTTTTACAGCCTGTTCAAGAGCGAGGAATTGGTGCTTGACAAGTGGTTTGCACTGCAGGCCGGCTGCACTGACCGGGCCGGCAACGTGCTGCCCGCTGTGCGCCAATTGCTCAAGCACCCTGATTTTTCACTGCGTAACCCCAACCGCGCCCGCAGCGTGATCTTCAGCTACTGCAGCGCCAACCCAGGCGGCTTTCACCGCCCCGATGCCGCGGGTTATGTGTTCTGGAGTGAACAGGTGCTGGAGCTTGATGCCATCAACCCACAGGTCGCAGCCCGCTTGGCACGCGCCCTGGACCGTTGGAAAAAGCTTGCCGAACCTTACCGGGGCGCTGCCCGCGAGGCACTGGCCCGTGTGGCCGCCAAGGCCGACCTCAGCAACGATGTGCGCGAGGTGGTAAGCAGGGCTCTGGCCGACTGATTTATCAAAGGAGTTAACCATGTCAAGAAAAACCTACCTCACCAGGTATTTGGTTGAGCAACAACGCCTGAATGGACGCATTTCACCCGAACTGCGCCTGATGCTCGAAGTGGTCGCCCGGGCGTGCAAACGCATCAGCCAGGCCGTCAACAAAGGGCCCTTGGGCGAAGTCATGGGCACCGCCGACAGTGCCAATGTTCAAGGTGAAATCCAGAAAAAGCTCGACATCATTGCCAATGAGGTGTTGATTGAGGCCAACGAATGGGGTGGCCACCTGGCGGCCATGGCCAGCGAGGAAATGGAAGGCATCCATGTGGTGCCCAACCGCTATCCGCAGGGCGAATACCTGCTGCTGTTTGACCCATTGGACGGCTCCAGCAACATCGACGTGAACGTCAGTATTGGCACCATTTTCAGCGTGTTGGTCAAGCCGGAAGGGGCTGGCGTGTCGGAGCAAGACTTTTTGCAGCCCGGTACAAAACAAGTGGCCGCCGGCTACTGCGTGTACGGCCCGCAAACCACGTTGGTGCTCACCGTAGGTGACGGTGTGGCGGTGTTCACGCTGGACCGTGAGCAGGGTTCTTTTGTGCTGACTGAAGAAAACCTGCGGATTCCAGAAGACACAAAAGAGTTCGCCATCAACATGAGCAACCAGCGCCACTGGGCCGAACCCGTCAACCGTTACATCAACGAGTGTTTGCAAGGCAAGGACGGGCCGCGTGGCAAAGACTTTAATATGCGTTGGGTAGGCAGCATGGTGGCTGATGTGCATCGTATTTTGACCCGTGGCGGCATTTTTATGTACCCCTGGGACAAGCGCGAACCTGGTAAACCCGGCAAGCTGCGCCTGATGTACGAAGCGAACCCGATGAGTTGGCTGGTCGAGCAGGCAGGCGGAGTCGCCACCGACGGCACGCAACGCATCATGGAGATTGACCCAACTCAGCTGCATCAACGCGTCAGCGTGTTCATGGGCTCAAAAAACGAGGTTGAACGGGTCACTGGCTTCCACAGTGAGGCGTAGGCGCCCCGCTATAATTTGACGCTGGTAAGCCGGTGTAGCTCAGTCGGTAGAGCAGCTCATTCGTAATGAGAAGGTCGGGTGTTCGATTCATCTCTCCGGCACCAATAGAATCAAGGAAAGTCCGCTACTTAAACCGTAGCGGATTTTTTTTGGGCTAGCATCAGGCTAGCACTGTGACAAGAGTATGACTCTCAAACTTCTTCGTCTGACGCATCAAAATTTTTCTGTTCTGCGGCTTGTTGGCAACATTGGTCATTCCAGCACCGTGGCTTGAATACCCTGGGGGTGCCTGCCGGCGGCCCTGGCAGGGGCCTTGTTTGAAAATTCCAACCCCCGATACCAAATACCGTTGACTTCCAACAGCCCGTGCATCGATGATCCACGTCCCTCAAAGCCGGTGGCCGGTTTGGTGGCGTACTCCACACGACAGTAAGGGCCGAAGACAGGGGCCGCGTGGAAGAAAACCAGTTGGCGCTTTACTTGGCAAGACGGCGCCGGGGCGTAGTTGCAGCGACCCCTCGAACAGGCAATGGCAAGGTGATAAGGACCGCGTGGCTCACGAAACGAGCGCCTGAAAATCGAATGCAATGCCTCCAGGGCGGCGAGGTCTGGTGAAAGCTGGATGTAGCAGGTGACGAGTGGGGGATCATCGTCATCGTCTTGCCCCTCTGGTCAAACGCCTATTTCCGTAGAAAAAATATGCCCGTCCGCCCGATGGAATGCTTGCTATGTGTTCCGAATTCTCCAATACTGATCCCCATGACAAGCACCAACATCACATTTCAACAACGCGCCCGAGGAGCACTCCTTGG
>JBIJDQ010000496.1:0-2895 GCA_044344025.1 Rhodoferax sp. | reverse complement strand
ACTGTGCCACGCAGGCTGCGGTCAATGTGCAGGTCAGGGTCAAGGTGACGTTCCCAATAATCCCACAGCCGCCAAGCGTAGTCTTTGAGGTTTGGGCATGCAACGCCAGTGCCTTTGAGCGCAGCCAGCGTTTCCCGGCAGTCAAACCGAGTCGGATAGTTGACAAAAGTCAGCATGTCTTCAGGCAGCCCCAGGTCAGTCATGATGGCATTGCGCACCCGACGCACCGGAGCCAGTGCCATCAAGCCTTTTGTGACGCTGCGTGGAATAAACCCGAACAGCGCGGCGTTCACAAACAGATTCATTTTGGGTGCGTGAGCCGCCTTGCTGAAAATATCCAGCACATCACCCACACGGTACCCAACCGGGTCAACCAGGTGGTAACAACGATTGGCAATGTCTTTTTGGTGACTGATGACATTCAATCCATCCACCACAAAATCCACCGGCACAATGTTGATACGCCCGCCTTCCAAACCAATGGATGGCAGCCATGGCGGTAACAACTGGCGCATGCGCTGAATCAGCTTGAAAAAGTAATACGGCCCATCAATCTTGTCCATTTCGCCGGTACTGCTGTCACCCACCACCATGGCCGGGCGGTACACCGACCAAGCCACCTTGCACTCTTGGCGCACGATTTTTTCGCTCTCGTGCTTGGTCATGAAGTAGGGGTGCTCATAGTTCTCAGCCTCAGAGAACATGTCTTCCCGGAACACCCCCTCATAAAGGCCAGCGGCCGCAATTGAACTCACATGGTGAAAATGCCCTGCATCAATGGCTTTGGCAAGCTCAATGGTGTTGCGTGTGCCGTCAACGTTGACCGCAATCTGGCTATGCTCATCCGCCCCCAGATCGTAGACCGCAGCCAGATGGTAAAAATGATCTACTTTGCCCTTCAATGCTTTGACTTGCTCTGTCGAGACACCTAGCTTTTTACTTGTCAAGTCACCAAACACGGGAACCACACGCGCCGCACTGGCCCCCCAAAACTCGCGCAGAGCCTTGACTTTGGTCTCACTCTCTTTTCGGATCAAGAAGTGAACCACCGAGCCTTTGCGCTCCAGCAGTTTTTTGACCAAGCGCTTGCCAATGAACCCGGTTGCCCCTGTAACGAAATACTGCATAAAAGTTCCATTCAAATTAGGCATTCTTGCTTGGATTCGCCACACTGAGCGTCAGCATAAACCCGTGTAAATCACAAAAAATACAAGTTGAATTAGAAAGACACACCTACACCTTAAGGCGTAACCTGCCTAAAGTATGGGCCATGTGCGAACGATCCGTTGTGCACACCGACAACCCACCCTTTTGAATCCAACCGGAGAATCCCATGGTCACTAAACTGAAAAAAAACCCCGCCACAAAAAATACTGATGCTGCACTGTCCAGCTCGGTCAAAGACTCGGCACAACAAATCTGGCAGGCTGGCTTGGGTGCATTCACCAAGGCACAAGTTGGTGGCACCAAGGCCTTTGAGGCGCTGGTCAAAGAAGGCGTGAGTTTCCAGCGCAAGACACAGTCTGTCGCTGAAGAAAAAATCACCGAGGCAACTCAAAAGATGACCAGCATGGCCACCGACATTTCTAGCAAAGCCTCTGGTCAGTGGGACAAACTGGAAAGTATTTTCGAAGACCGTGTGGCAAAGGCACTCAACAAACTGGGGGTTCCCGCCGCCAAAGACATTGACGCGCTGATTGCCCGAATCGACGCACTGAACGCCAGCGTGCAAAAGCTCTCGCCAGCAAAACCCGTGGCCAAACCAGCTGCAAAATCTGCATCAAAAACCGCCACTGCACCAGCGGCTGAATCCAAAGCTGTTGCTAAACCTGCCAAACCTGTAGCGGAAAAACTTACAGCCAAGCGGACCGTCCGCAAAGCTACAGCAACCAAGACACCAAGTACCTCTGAGGCAGCGGTCGCAGATCAGAAAATCCCATCTTAAAGCGGTACTGACATACTCTGATAAACCCTGATCTGTTCGGACCATGAAGCGCACAACCACCTCAACCGCACCCAGAATAGCGCTGGCGGTGGCAGGGGGTGGCCCACTTGGGGCGATTTATGAAATTGGTGCACTCTGTGCTCTTCAAGAATCGTTGCACGGCATCAACTTCACAAAATTGCAGCATTACGTGGGCGTGTCGGCGGGTGGCTTCGTTGCGGCAGGTTTAGCCAACGGCATGACCCCGCTGCAGTTGTTTGGCTGGTTTATTGAAGACCGCAAACGCCACACGGAATCCTTTGACCCCTCGTGGCTGATGCAGCCTGCTTTTGCCGAGTATTTCTTTCGCAGCTTGCGTCTGCCCGCGTTGCTGCTTTCAGCGGCCTGGGACAGCAGCTTTGGTCGTCGGTCCTTAATGAGTGTGCTTGAGCAATTGGCCCCAAGCCTTCCGACAGGCGTATTCTCCAACACCCAGGTTCATGTGGAGTTGTCGAAGTTGTTCTCCAAGCCTGGCCGAACCAACGATTTCAGGCTACTTAAAAACCGCCTTACGCTGGTGGCAACACACCTGGACAGCAGCAAACCGATTGCCTTTGGCCGTGCTGGATGGGACCATGTACCCATCTCCAAGGCGGTGCAGGCCAGTACGGCACTGCCGGGCTTGTTTCCGCCAGTTGAAATCGACGGGCAGCACTATTGCGACGGTGCCCTGATAAAAACCATGCATGCCTCCATTGCCCTTGATGAAGGGGTTGACCTGATGCTGTGCCTGAACCCACTGGTGCCGTTTGATGCATCAGCACCGATTAACCACACCGACACCCTAACCCCCTGGGCCGCGCCAGAACCGATCCCCCACATTGTTGATGGTGGCCTACCCGCCGTGCTGAGCCAAACTTTCAGGTCACTCATCCACTCCCGGCTGCTTCTAGGTTTAAAAGCCTACGAAC
>JBIJDQ010000495.1:0-2898 GCA_044344025.1 Rhodoferax sp. | reverse complement strand
CTTTAAGCTGGCTGCCCGCCACAATGGCGATGCCAGCCTCGGCGGCGCGCTGGCGGTCTGATTCGCTGCTGCTGAGCTGGCCCCGGTAGTCCACCACCATGCCACGGGTGCGCAGGCCACCGAGCTTCAAGAGAGATTCCATTTTGTAAAGTGCTTCTGTTGCCTTGTTGTCGTCGCCCTTGCCACCCTGAGCCAGATTGGCGGTTTTGCATTCGATCAGGTGCAGGGTGTTGCGGTACAAAAAGGCCACGTCGATCTCGTTTTTGTCGCGCCCTTTGCCTTGCGTGCGCGGGTCAGCACCGCCAAAACTTACCCGCACGCCCATGGCCACGTCGCTCAAGGCCTCATGCTGGGCGCGCAGCGACTGCAGCGCTTCATACACGTGTGTTTCAAGCCAGCCGCCGTTGACAAAGAAGCGTGCCTCTTCGTTCTTGAATGTCAGTGCCTGGCCGCTTAAACGCAGCAGGCCCGCATCGGCAAACAGCGCCAGAATGTCGCCCAGCGAGCGCGAGTCGTATTGCGCCGGGCTCAGGTCAACGCGCAGGCCGGGCTCGTCGCGGGCGGCGCGTGCCAGCGCATTGACGGTGCCCAGTGCCCGCCCGGCGCTGGCCACGTGGTCAATCAGCCTGGCGGTCAGGTCGCGCAGGTCACGGGTGGTTTGCGGGTGGTCTTGGGTGGTGACGCTGTAGCCGTGGGCGCGCAGCATTTCATGCACCTTGAGCTTGGCGCGCAGGGGTTGGCTGGCTGCTTGTTCGCCAATGATCAGCACGTCGTCGTTTTCCACGTTGACATAAAACACCGGTTTACCTGCTGACCTGAAGACTTCTTGGGCGGCCACGGCCATCAGCTTGGTGCCGCCGGTGACGTTGAGGGCAATGTCCTCATCGGCATGGTCGGCCAGGTAGGTCAAAAAGGTGTCTGACAAGGCGGCGTAGTCGTAGGCGTTGGGCAGATCAAGGGTTTCCACGGCCAGGCCAGGACATTTGGTCTGGATGACCGCGCGCAAGGCCATGGCAGCGTTTTTCATTTGTGCGCTGCAGGCCAGCACCACTTTTTTAGGTCGCCAGGCTTCATCAAGAACGGGCAGCAGGTTGGGTGTGGCCTGGGCAGAGACCAGGCAGAGGTGGGTGGTGTAGGTGGTCATGGCAAATTCAGGTGTCAAATTCATCGAGGGTGTTTTCAACGCGGTGATGGGGCTGTTGAATTGAGCATGGACTCAACCAGCAGGGGCACCAGCTCGAAAATGTGCGCATCTACCCGCTTGAGCAAGGCCTCGCGCTCGGCACTGGGCAAAAAGGCGTGCACAAAGGCCTGGCGCATCAGGGACAGGCATTCCCACAGGGTCAAGCCGCCGTCGGTCATGCGGGCAGCGGCCAGAAATTCGTCGGCGAGGGTGGTGCGGCTGATGGACGGGTTGTCGGTGCACAGCGCCACCGGCAGGCCCATTTGCATGAATTGGCGCAGTGGGTAGCGTGGCAAGTCTTTTGATTCTGACCAGGCGGGGTCGGCAAAACCCACCACCTCGCGGTTGGAGCTGGGACACAGTTCCAGGCAGATGCGCCGATCCCGAAAACGGGCGACCAGTTGTGCGTTGTCGGCCAGGGTGAGGCCGTGGCCAATGCGGTCGGCGTGCAGGTGGTAGGTGGCTTGCCAGATGTGGTGCGCCGCTTCGCCTTCGCCAGCATGAATGGTCAGCGGAATGCAGTTGGCAAAAGCCAGGGTGAAGTGCTGGGCCAGTTCCTCGGGCGCGCTGCTGCCTTCGTCACCGGCCAGGTCCAGGCCCAGCATGAAATCGTGTGCGATCCCTTTGGCAACAACCACTTGCTGCACTGTTTTTGCGAGCGTTTTGGGTTGGCGGCGGTCCAAAATCCAGATGAAGCCGATGCGCGGCGCACGGGGGTCAGGGTGCGCCGTGGCGCTGACTTGCGCACCGGCTTGTGCCAGCGCGGTTTGCAGGTCGCGCACAAACCCAGCCGGGTCCAATTTACGGTATTTTTGCGGGCTGCCGCGCAGTTCCAGGTAGGTCAGGCCCTCAAGCCGGGCTTGGGCCACGACGGCTTGGGCATAGGGCGCAAGGGCGGCCGGGTGCGACAGCAGCGCGGAGCCACTGAGTTCCCCAGGGCGCTCAAACGCGCTAAAGCCTTGTAGGTGGCGGGTTTTGAGGGCCAAGCGGGGCTCGGTCACGCCGTACAGGTTGTGTTGCAACTGCGCCAGGCTTGCGTGCAGCAGCAGCCCGGCGCACAATTCGGCGCGAAATTGTTCACGGATTGCACCACGGTGCTGGCTGCGCAAGGTGTCTGGCCAGTCCCACGGCCACTCTGCTTGTGATAGCAGCCCCCGCAAGCTTTGCAGGCGCTGTAGCCGGATCTCTTTGTGCAAACTGGTCCAGATGCAACGTGCTACCTCGCGCTGCGCGGTCAGGTCCAGGCAGCCACCCAGATGCCGGTGCAGGTCGGCTTTGGGCAGGGTGGTGAGCCAGTCGGCGTGATCGGCGGTGAGTGGTGTCTGGCGCAGCAGGTCGATGTGCGCGGGAGGCAGTCGGTACAGGCTGCGCCAGTTGTCATGGTGCTCGGTTTGTGCCAGTTGGGCCAAAAAGTTGCCCATGAGCTGGCTGCTTTGCGTTTGCCGGTGCATCAGCTCGCGGTGCAGCGCGTCACCTTGCTGAGGCAGTGGCCATGCCAGCACCTGGCCAGGTTCGGGTAGGGGCAGGGCAAAGCGGGTGCTGTCGATGCGCTGGCCGTCTATGGCAATGTCCAGCAGCTCATTGCGCTGGCCGGTGCCGGCAATGAGGGGTGTGATACACATCGCAAAATCTGCTGCCAACGCTTGTGCCATAAGCGCCGGCTGCTCTGCTTTTTCAGCCAGGGTGCGGGCAAACAGGGGGGCCGGTGAGGGCTC
>JBIJDQ010000494.1:0-2899 GCA_044344025.1 Rhodoferax sp. | reverse complement strand
GGCAGCATTGCCTCCAAACGCCAGATAGGCCCCATTTTTGTCCAGTATGAAAACGTACATATCGCGGTCATAAAAGCCGTTTTCTGAGGCCGTGAGCCCGCGCGCATACGCATCGCGCCCGCCACAAGTGCGTCGATAGTCCACTGCCCGCTCCAGCAAGGCTTTCGCCTCACCCGCTGTGCCCTGCTGCAACTGAAAAACCGAAACCGACTCCGCTAGCGTGGATGCGCGGTCCTCCAGCGTGGTGGCTTCCGCTACAGAGCCATCTACCATGGCGGCGTTTTGCTGGGTAATCTCGTCGAGCTGACGAATGGCGGCCGTAATCTCGGTCAAGCTCGAGCTTTGCTCGGCGCTAAAGGCTGAAATTTGCGACATTTTGGTTGCCACATCCCGAATGCCTTCCACAATCTGCGTGATGTTGGTGCCCGCCATCCGGATCTGGGTCACACCCTGCGCCACCTGTGCTGACGATGTACCGATAAGCTGGCGGATTTCTTTGGCCGACTCTGCCGAGCGCTGCGCCAGTGAGCGCACCTCACTGGCCACCACCGCAAAGCCGCGCCCCGACTCTCCCGCGCGCGCCGCTTCCACCGCCGCATTGAGCGCCAGAATGTTGGTCTGGAATGCCAATCCGTCAATCACCCCGACGATTTCATCCATACGTTTGGTGCTGGACTGAATCGCCTCCACCGAACTGATGGCCTGCGCCATGCTTTGTGCGCCATGCTCGGCGACATCGCGCACAGCCCTTGCGGTGTTGTCGGAGGCCTGCGCCGCCAGTGCATTTTCCTGCACGGTGGCAGACAATTCCTGCACACTGGCAGCCGTCTGCTCCAGATTCGCGGCCTGCTGCTCGGTGCGGTCCGACAAGGACCTGCTTCCATCCACCAGGGTGCTGCCAGCGTGTGACACCAGCGCTGCATTGCTGCGCACGCTAGCGACCATGGACGAGAAATTGTTGACCATTTTGTCCATGGCAGCAGACATATCTGCCAGTTCGTCATTGCCACGCACCCGCACCTGGTGGCGCAGGTTGCCGCTGGCGGTTTGCTCCATAAACATCAACACCTGGCGCAGGTCTGCCAAAAAGCTCATCTCAAAGGCGAGCATGAAATACAGCATCAAAAACACGCCGGCGCCACTGCCTACGGCGGTTGCCCACAGCATGATTCTGGTATCCGCGACCCGCTTTTCCAACAAGCTGGTAACACCAGCCACCGCCGAGCGCTGGTAGGTGGCAACCGCCTCGATCGTCTGCGTACCGGAAGCGAAATACTCCTGTGCCAGCCCGGTAGCAGCGCCCGGTGCAAAACGCTCACGGGCCAGCTTGGAAAATTGCGCACTCGCCTGCAGGGCTTTGTCAGCCAGCGGGTCACTCACACCGAACTCCGCCATTTGCTTGACTGCATACTGCAGGTCACGCCCGACCAGATCGAGCGCGTCCAGCTGGGTGCGAATACGCACGGCTCCACCCTCGTCCCATTCGGGCTTGCTCAAGAGTCCCGCGCCTTGTCCGCGCAGCTTACCCAGCTGTTCAGTCCAGGGGATGGTGCGCGAAACCACCATATCCATCAGCAAATAGGTAGCGGGGTCGGGGTCAAACAACAGGCCTGACTCTTTGCCCAAACCATACACAAAACGGTTCAAATCTTCAATCAGCACGGTGTGCAGCGCAAAGCTGGCCGGCGCATTTTTGTTTTCCAGTTCAGCAACGAGACCATCAACCCGTGCCTTCAGGTCGATCCATTCCTTGAACTTGATCTCTTCCTTGGCCGCAAGCAGGTTGGCATCGAGCACATCGCGGCTTGCGCGCAGAGTCAAGCGGGTTTTGTCGCGGTCGCCCTGGGCCGCAGCATTCCCGGAGAGCACCATATTGGTCTGCCCGCGGTGGGTTTGCAGTTGGCGAATCAGGTCGCTGGTCTGGCTAACAAGGCGAATGCCGACCAGTTCGACGCTGGCAATCTTCAGGTTTTCATTTTCGTAGCTGACCAGTTTGACCGCCACCAGAACCATGGGAATGAATGCCACTGCAACCATCACCCCCAGTTTGGTAGCGAAGCGCATTTTGCGCATGATCCACATTCCGGGGTAAAACAGCTTTTGAAAATTCATGCCGCGGTCTCCTGTTTTTTATCCAGTCCGGCTTTGTTTGTGTTGTTACCCGACGCGGAAGTTCGCAATCTCCGCCTGCAGGGTATCCGCCTGGTGTCGCAACGAACCCGCAGAAGCGGTAGTCTCCTCCACAAGCGCAGCATTTTGCTGGGTGTTTTTGTCCAAATCATTGATCGCGAGGCCTACCTGCTCCACGCTGGCTGCCTGCTCCCGTGCAGCGACCGAAATTTCGTCCAGAAACGCATTGATCTGACGGGCGTTGGTTACCACCTCTTTCATGGTCATGCCCGCACCTTCGACAATGCGGGTTCCACCTTCGACTTTTTCTACGCTTGCCGATATCAGCCCTTTGATTTCACGGGCGGCATCGGCACTGCGCTTGGCCAGGCTGCGCACCTCGCCGGCCACCACCGCAAATCCGCGACCCGACTCCCCGGCGCGTGCCGCCTCAACCGCAGCATTGAGCGCCAGAATATTGGTCTGAAAGGCGATGCCATCAATCACCCCGATGATGTCGTTGATGCGCGATGACGACGTATGAATTTCGCGCATGGTAAGAACCACTTCATCAAACACTTTCCCACCATTTTCGGCAACACCGGCGTTTTCCACCGCGAAAGTAGCGGCCATGTGTGCGCGCTCTGCCGTAGCACTTACGGTAGCGCTGATAGTCTCCATCGTCGTGGCTTGAATCCCCAACGAAGTCGCAGCAGACTCCGTCCGTGCCGACAGGTCCGAGCTGGCGTCCGATATTTCGTTGCTGGTGGCGTGCAGCGCACGCGCCGAG
>JBIJDQ010000493.1:0-2904 GCA_044344025.1 Rhodoferax sp. | reverse complement strand
GCTGCCAATTTCAACGCCATGCTGGCAGACCATCCGCGCCTGAGCAACAAGTTGTTGCTCAGAATGCTGGTGATGAGCACGACCAGACTGCGCCACGCTACCAACCAGATGTTGCCCAATTTGGTGGATTTTGGGGTGTTTTAACCAGCGACAGCAAGCCGGTGTTCTGTTGTCAATGGCAACAACGCCCATGCACCCTGCTAAAAAAGTTGATCTGAAGTTGCTATTGAATATGAAGCGTTGGTTTCTTTTCTGGCAAGCTCTAGAAGATTTTTTTCCATAAAAATCCGGTGTTCTTCGGCTTTGCGCAAGGAGGCCACTCGCACCCCCAGCAAACGCAGGCGCTGGGTGAGTGCAACCCGTTTCAGGCATTGTCCGGCAGCCTGGCGAATGGTTTTTGCATCTGCCGTGTAGTTCTCCAGGGTCAGGTCACGGGTGACCCCCTTGAAGTCGTCATAGCGCAACTTGATGCCAATGGTCTTGCCCACAAAGCCCTTGCGTTGCAAGTCATCAGCCACTTGCTCGCACAACCGGGTGAAGATGGCACCCAGTTCAGCCTTGTCGCGCACCGCGTGCAAGTCGCGCTCGAATGTGGTTTCGCGGCTGATGGACACCGGCTCGCTCTCAAGAACCACCGGGCGGTGGTCAATGCCCCGGGCGGCATCAGCCATCCAGGCACCAGTTTTCTGGCCAAAGTTTTCAATTAGCCAGCCCAGTTCCTGCTGCGCCAACTCTCCAATGGTGGTTATGCCAAGGGCTTTGAGTTTTTCATCGGCCTTGGGGCCAATACCGTTGATCTTGCGGCAGGCCAGCGGCCAGATTTTAGTTTCCAAGTCTTGGTCAAACACCACGGCAATACCGTTGGGCTTGTTGAATTCGCTGGCCATCTTGGCCAGCAGTTTGTTGGGTGCCACGCCCAGCGAGCACGTCAAGCCGGTGGCATCAAAAATGCTCTTTTGGATCAGCCTGGCCAGCACGCGCCCGCCTTCACGCTGGCCACCGGGCACCTCAGTGAAGTCAATGAACACCTCATCGATGCCACGGTCTTCCATAAGTGGCGCAATTTCGCTAATGATGGACTTGAAAAGCCGTGAAAAACGCCGGTATTCGGGGAAGTCCACGGGCAACAAAATGGCTTGTTGGCACAGTTTGGCGGCCTTCATCAGGCCCATGGCCGACCCAACACCAAACTGGCGGGCTGCATAGGTTGCCGTGGTGATGACACCGCGCCCGGTGTAGCCCTGTAGCAGCGCAAATTCGGCTAGGGGAATTTTGTGCAATGGCCTGGCTTCCCGCCCATCCATTAGGACTTCATCTTCTGGGCGCCTTCCACCGCCAATCACCACCGGTAAGCCCTTGAGTTGCGGGTAGCGCAGCAATTCAACTGAGGCGTAAAACGCATCCATGTCCAAGTGCGCAATGCGTCGCAGGCGCGCGCGTGATGAATCGGTGTCCGGCGGGGTGGCGTGAAGTGGCATTTGTGACGGTTTGGACCAAGCGCTTAGTGTGGCGTACTTATAAAATGGCAGTGTTGCAGGTTATGCTTCACGGTTCTGATTCACAGTCAATAGGTAGTTTCATGGATAAGCATTTTCTCAGTTCACTTTTTTCACCCGGCTCTATTGTGGTGTTTGCCGGTAAAGCAGATGAACCTGAGTCTCAGACTTCCCAGGCCCGAGCCTTGCACCAAGCCATTACTGCACAGCATTTTTCTGGCAAGTTGGTCTTTTTAGACATTCATGCCAGTGGTACCCTGGCTGATTTGGCCAATGTGCGCGCCGACCTGGCCATTATTGCCTTGCCCCCGGCGGAGGTGGCGGCTGCGCTAGAAATTGCCGGGCGCATCAAATGCCGCGCTGCATCGGTTATTTCTTCGGGAATAGATGCCAACCAGGCAGCTGAACTGCACAAAATTGCCACCCGTGATGGCATCTACCTGTTGGGGCCAAACTGTCTGGGCTTTCAGCGCCCGCACATGCTGCTCAACGCCAGCGTGGCGGGTGACTTGGCTGCCCCCGGGCCGCTGGCGCTGGTGTCACAGTCTGGCGCACTCACTTCATCCATTCTGGACTGGGCCAAGAAGAACGCGGTGGGGTTTTCCACTGTGGTCTCTCTGGGGCCGAATACCGCTGTGGACATGGCACAGGTGCTTGACTTTTTGGCCTCAGATGCCAAAACCCACAGCATTGTGGTTTACCTGGAGGGCATTACCAACGCGCGGCGCTTCATGAGCGCGTTGCGCGCTGCGGCCAACGCCAAGCCGGTGGTGGTGCTTAAAGCCGGTCGCAAGGCGGCAGGCAACCGTGCCGCGCTGACCCATTCGGGCACCATTGTGGGCAGCGACGATGTGTTTGATGCCGCCCTGCGCCGTGCTGGCGCGGTGCGGGTACGCTCTTTTGTGGCGCTGTTTTCAGCTGCCAAATGCCTGGCCTCACGTTACAAGCCGGTGGGCAAGCGCCTGGCAGTCATCACCAACGGTGGTGGGCCAGGTGTGCTGGCAGCGGATTGGATCAGTGAGATTAATCTGGAACTGGGCCGCCTGACACCTGAGCAGACGCTTGCCCTGCAGCCCCAAATGCCAACCCTGGCTACCTTGACTGATTTGATTGATGTGTCCGAAGACGCCGGCCCAGAACAGTACCGCGCCGCTATTGAAGCCGTGAGTAAAGCACCGCAAATTGACGGCGTGCTGGCCATTTATTCGCCAAAAATGGGTGCTGATGGTGATGCCGTAGCCAGCGCTATAGCAGGTTTTAACCGCCATGTGAGTAAGCCGCTGCTAACCTGCTGGATGGGCGATGCCTCGGTGGGAGATGCCCGCAGAATTCTCAACGATGCCGCCATTCCCACCTTCCGTACACCCGAGGCCGCTGTGGGGGCCTTTGGCAACATTGCGCAGTTTTA
>JBIJDQ010000005.1:0-22520 GCA_044344025.1 Rhodoferax sp. | reverse complement strand
ACCAGCACGGTGCCTTGGGCGACGCGTTCCACGCTGGCATCAATAAGCTGTTTGATTTCCTTTGCGGCGTCGGCACTGCGCCCGGCCAATGACCGCACCTCGCTCGCCACTACCGCAAAGCCGCGCCCCTGTTCACCCGCACGTGCGGCTTCCACGGCGGCATTGAGCGCCAGAATGTTGGTCTGAAAGGCAATGCCGTCAATCACTTGAATGATGTCGGCAATGCGCCGTGATGAGTCGTTGATGCCTTTCATGGTGTCCACCACCCGGCCCATTACCTCGCCACCGCGTACTGCCACTGTGCTGGCGTTTTGCGCCAACTGGTTGGCCTGATGGGCGTTGGTGGCGTTTTGCTGCACTGTGCTGCCCAGCTGCTCCATCGAGGCCGAGGTTTCTTGCAGCGCGCTGGCCTGCGCCTCGGTGCGCCCACTCAGGTCGTTGTCGCCTTGGGCAATCTCGGCACTGGCAGTGGCCACACTCTCCGAGCCTTCCATCACCTGGCGTACCACCCGCGCCAAATGGTCTCGCATGGTAGACAGCGCCTGCATGAGTTGCCCGAGTTCGTTGTCGCCTTGCACATTCACCTTGACCCGCAAATCGCCTTCTGCCACCGCATGGGCAATGGTCAGAGCCTCGTTCAGCGGGCCGGTGATGCTGCGAATAAAGAGCAAAGACAACCACAGTGCAGCGGCCATACCGCCTATCACAATGGCGGCCACCAGCAACTGGGTATTGCGGGCATGTTGCAGGCGGGCATCAAGGGTGCTGACCAGTGTTTTCATGGCCAGTGCGTTGAACTCGAACAGCCCGTCAATGGTGCGGGTGAATTCGTCGAAATATTCAACTGCCACAAATTTGAGTTCGGGCGCGGTGATGACCTCACGTTCGGCCAGCGCCAGGGTTTTTTCAATAGCACTGCGGTGGCTGGCCGCACCGCCGTCAAGCACCCCCTTGAGTTCAAGGTTGGCGCTGGTGGCGCGTCCGAGTTGACGGAACATGCTGAGTTCAAGTTCTCGGGCACGTTTGAGCAGCGCGGCCAGTGTGGCCCGGCCAGCGGGTGGGGCCTCGGCCTTGGTCAAAAAGCCGCTGCCCATGGCGCGCATGATGCCCATGTTCTCAGCCAGCCAGGGCATGTCAACCATGGTGGCACGGATCAGCGCGTGGGTGTCGTGCCCAGGGTCCCGGCTCAGGTTGAATTCGTCCAGCAACTCTTCGCTCAATTGCAGTTGCCGGGTAATCATGGCGGTGTGTTGTCCCGTGCTTTTTGGGGTGTCAAGGCTGCGACTGGCCACCCCTTGTTCCAGCTCAATCCAGGTGCGTTGAATGTCGGCCCAGCGGGTTTGCAGGGCGGGCGGGGTTTGGCTGGACTGAAGTTGGGTTTGCAGTTCGGCCATGGCGGCGTTGAGCTTGTCGCGCAGGGCCGGGCGGCGTGCCTCCAGCGCGGCGTTGCCACTGAGCATGCTGGCCGACATGCCACGGTGCACCTGACTGTACTGAATGACCTTGTTGATGGCCAGCAAGGGCTGGGTGCCGCGCAACGCACGCTGGGTATCCGCAATGTCGGTCATGGCGCGCTGAAAATACAACAGCGACGGAATGAGCACCATGACGAGTGCAATCAGCCCGAGGATCAAAAACTTCTGGCCAAGTTTCATGCGGTGTAGCAGTGGCATCAGTTGTCTCTTTGTAGGTTTTTGATCGTCGGTGGGCGCACCATTGGGGCGCGTAAGGGTTCAAACCACCCGAATTATATAAAACTGGGCTGTGGCGCCCTGTTTATAAGCGCTTGCAGCTATTGTCAGCATAGTAAACGTCTTGTGGCAATAAGGGTTAAGCCTTAGGTGTTGGCTGAGCCGCCGCCTGATTTGGCGCTCAGCCGCGCCTTAAGGAACCCGCCTGTGCCATAACGCGTGACCCGGCTGTAAAACCGGCGTTTCAGGCGCGTCACCATGTGGGTGTAGGCGTCCAGCAGCGCCGGTGCAATGGTGAAGCTGTCGTAATTCACCACCACCGCCACCCGCTCCTTTAAGGGTTCGAGCAAGGCGGTGACCTGGGATTCGATAGCGTCCACATCTTCCATGGCGTCCACCGCCAGGCCTTCAAAGTTGATGAACAGCAATCGGTGGGCACTGTCAAGTTCCAGTCGGGTCGCCAGTGGCGTGGCCAGCAGGCGCGCGCGCAGGCCCAAGGGTTCTGGCGCAAACAAGGCGGCATCCATGGGTTTTAAATGTGGGCTGATCAGGGGCACAAAGTCCATCTGCGCCAGCACATCACGCTGGAGGTCAACACCTGGAGCCAGTTCGGTCAGTTCAAGCATCGGGGCATCGGGCATGCCAGCCAGTTGAAACACACACCGCTCAGTCACATACAGCACCTGTTGGCCGCGTTTGAGAGACTCACGCGCGCTGAAGGTGCGATGCTCCACTTGTTGCACAAACTTGTGTTGGGTGCCTTCACGCCGGATCAACAGTTGGCCGTTTTGCACATCGCATTGCAACCCGCCGGTAGTGAAGGTGCCGACAAAAACCACTTTTTTGGCGTTCTGGCTGATGTTGATGAAACCCCCGGCACCCGCCAGGCGTTCGCCAAATTTGCTCACATTCAGGTTGCCCTGGGAATCGGCCTGGGCCAGACCCAGCACAGCGACATCAAGCCCGCCACCGTCGTAAAAATCAAACTGGTTGGGCTGGTCAATCACTGCCTGGGCGTTGACGGCGGCACCAAAGCTCAAACCCCCGGCCGGTATGCCACCAATCACCCCAGGCTCGGCGGTCAGGGTCAGCAGGTCAATCACCTTTTCTTCGGCGGCCACCGTGGCCACACCTTCGGGCATGCCAATCCCCAAATTCACCACATGGTTGGGCTTGAGTTCAAGGGCTGCGCGCCTGGCAATCACCTTGCGCTCGGACATCGGCATGGGCTCGATCAGGTTCATGGGCACCCGAATCTCACCCGAATAAGCCGGGTTGTAGGCCTCAATAAAGGTTTGCATGTGGTACTGCGCCTGGGTGGCCACCACCACCGCGTCCACCAGCACCCCGGGCACCTTGACGCTGCGTGGGTGCAGGGTGTTGCGTTCGGCGAGGCGCTCCACCTGGGCAATCACAATGCCGCCGCTGTTGCGTGCCGCCATGGCAATGGCCAGAGCTTCCAGGGTGAGCGCCTCGCGCTCCATGCTCAGATTGCCGTCCGGGTCGGCCGTGGTGGCGCGGATGATGCCTACATGGATGGGAAAGGCCTTGTAAAACAGGTAGTCGCGCCCGTCAATGGAGAGCCGGCGCACGATGTCCTCGGTGGTGCAGGCGTTGACCTTCCCACCGCCAAACAACGGGTCAACAAAGGTGTCGAGCCCCACGTGGGTCAGGGTGCCGGGCTTACCAGCCGCAATGTCCCGAAACAGGTGCGTGATGACCCCTTGGGGCAGGTTGTAGGCCTCAATCTGGTTGGTGATGGCCAGTTGCTGCAGTGTGGGTACCAGCCCCCAGTGCCCACCAATCACACGGCGCACCAACCCGGCGTGGCCCAGGTGGTTCAGGCCCCGGTTTTGCCCGTCACCTTGCCCTGCGGCGTAAACCAGGGTCAAGTTTTTGGGTGACCCGTGGCCGGTTTCTTCCTGGGTTTGCAAGAAGCGCGCCTCCAGCGCCACGGCAACCTCTTCGGCAAAACCAATGCCGACAAAACCACCGGTGGCCACTGTGTCGCCGTCATGGATCAGCCCTACCGCCTCGGCCGCACTCACCACCTTGTTGCGCCGTGCGCCAGTGGCATGCAAGTCATTGAACTGGGTGTGCACAGGCACCTCCTAAAAGAAGTCGACTTCCTCGTCATCACTGGCTTGCGCCACCAGTTCGCCCGCTGCCACCAGCAGGGTGTAGCTGCAAACCTGGTTGCGGCCATGCCCCTTGGCGTAGTACACCGCCTTGTCGGCCCGATCAAACGCACCGCTTGGGGTGTCGTTGTCGCTCAAAGGGGTAAAACCCGTGCTGATGGTGATGTGGCCCACCTGCGGGAAATCTTGTTCGGCAATTTGCAGCCTGAAACGCTCCAGGGCTGCGCTGGCATCGTCATGGCTGGTACAGCGCATCAACACCACAAACTCTTCACCCCCAAACCGGTAGAGCTGGTCATGAAAACGAAAACTGCTGCGCATGTGGCGTGCCAGCAGCACCAGCACCTCGTCGCCAATCAGGTGACCAAAGTTGTCATTGACGCGTTTGAAGTGGTCAATGTCAATCACGGCCAGCCAGTAGCTGGCCTGTGGTGCCTTGGCACGGCGCTCGGTGCTCACCGGGACGGTAGCGGCATCCGTGGTCTGGGCAGCAAGCCAGAAGGCGCTGTCAAAGGTTTTGCGGTTGAGCAACTCGGTCAGGGTGTCTTTTTCGCCATAGTCCAGCAGCGACTGCAGGTTTTCATACAGGCGCAACACGCTGTCCACCATGGTTTGCACATTCGGCGCAATGGCTTGGTCTGACTCGACCTCCAGCAGGCTGCACACGCTGGCTTGGGTGTCAATCGGGAACCGGGTGGTGAATGGCCCTGTGCCGGTTTGAACCACGGCTTCGGTGACGATGGCCGCCTCACGCTGGGGGCAGTCGCCCAGGCGTGGCAGGCCCGTCAAGTCAAACCAGATGTGGTCACACGCGGGTTCGGTTTGACCTTGGCTGAGGCTGGCCAGGGTCAGCCAGTGCTGGTCTTGGGGCGGGCCCACCGCACGCAGCAGTCGCACCGTGGAAAAGCGCCACAGACCACACCGGCCCATGAGGGTCACCAGCGCAAAATCCATGGCTTGGCGGTCGCGCAGACCACTGAGGTGGGCCAGATCCGAGAGGAGTGAGTTCATGACCATCAGAAGCCCAGGGATTTCAACAGATCGTCATGGTCCTCGGCGGGTGTCACTTGTGCCGGTGTGTTGGCAGTGGCCTGCTCTGCGTTGGTTTGGGCAATCAACTCGTCGGGGTTCAGCACCTCATGCACCTCAAAGTCGTGCAGCTTGATGAATTCGGTGCGGTCAATCGCCAGCTCCAGGTAAAAAATGTTGTTTTTGCCGGTGTAAAAGGTCACGCGTCGCGCCTCGGGCTTGTCCAGATGGGTGTCCACACTCAAGACCACCTGCTTGTTGAGCACCAACATCTTGGGCTGGTTCTGGGTAATGTGGGTCTGCAGTTCACGCCGCACCTTGCCGGTGAAGTCACCCACGATCTGGTTCATCAACTCCCCCATGATGTTGCTCACCTCATCCGAGGTGTGGGAGCTGGCCAGTTCACTCTTGGGCATGCCCATGTTGAGCATGTAACTCTCATAGAGCTCCATGGCCGTTTGGGCCGAGAAGTTGATCACCACCAGACCGGAAAAACCGCCGTCAAACAGCACAAAACAGCCAATGTCGGGTTTCAGGCAAGTTTTGGTGATGCGTTGCACCATGCCGGAATAATGCACCTGGCATTGGGTGGCCACGTTCAGCACCCGGGTGACCGAGTTGCACAAGCTCGTCAGCAGGTCTTCGGTGCCATACACCACAGTGGATTCTTGTCCCTTCTTGGCCATGTCATGTCTTTCTATTTGAAAGAATGACTGTACACCACTGCAAGGCCCTGCATCGTGCGTGTTCAGGTCATTGGGGTTGCCATGGGTTGTGGCTGTCTGGTTCGCTCTCAAGGTGGCTCATTTGCACGAAATTGCCACCGGCATTCTTGGCCTGGTACATGGCGCGGTCGCCCAAGCGCAGCAAGTCTTGCCCGGTCTGGGCGTGCTCGGGATAAACCGCAACGCCAATGCTCGCCGAGGCCCTTAGTGTTAGCCCACTTGGTGTGACATACGGCTGCTCAAGCGCCAGGCGAATTTTTTCTGCCACTGCAAGCGCGTCGTCGCTGGTTTGTATGTCGGTCAAGAGCACCAAAAACTCGTCGCCACCTACACGTGCGGCGGTATCAGAAGCCCGCAGACAACCCTCAATGCGCTTTGCCACCGCCTGCAGCACCCAGTCGCCAGCTTCATGTCCGTGTGCGTCATTGATGGGTTTGAACTTGTCCAGATCAATGAATATCAGGGCCATGGCCGACTGTGTACGCCCGGCGCGTGCGATCGCCTGTCCCAGGCGATCGTTAAATAGCCGACGATTCGGCAGGTGCGTCAGGGGGTCGAAAAACGCCAGTTGCGCCACTTCTTTCTCCAACTGCTTGCGCAGCGTGATGTCGCGCAGCGTGCCAACATAGTGGGTGACCTCGCCAGCTTCCCCCTTGACAGCGGTGATGGTCAGTTGCTCCGGGTACACCTCACCGTTCTTGCGTTGGTGCCAAATCTCGCCGTGCCATACCCCAGCGGTTTCAACCGTTGCCCACATGGCGGCATAAAAATCGGCATCGTGGCGCTCTGACCTGAGCATACGCGGCGTCTGGCCAACGGCCTCTTGCGCCGAGTAACCGGTGAGCTGTGTAAAGGCCCGGTTGACCTGCAAAATAGTCGTTTTGACATCGGTCACGACCATGCCGTCCTGCGACTCAAAGGCAATGGCGGCAATGCGCAAGGCACTGCGGGCCTCCTGACTGGCGGCTAACGCTGCCTTCAGTTGGCGGTTTTTACGCAGGATGAACAGCGCAATGACCGTAGCCAGTGCCAGCAAGGCCAGCAGCACGTAAACCCGTATCCAGTCAAAGCCTTGCTGAATGTTGATGGCCACGTGTTTGTTTGAAATGGCTTCGCGTTCCTGTGCAGTAAGAGTTTTGACACCTTTGTCCAAAATGGCTCTCAGCAAGGGCTCATCCTTCAAAACACCAATTCGCAATTGATTGGTGTATTCAGGAATCTGGCCGGAAATTTTCAAATTGAAAAGCCCCTCCTTTTTGATCGCATTGGCGGCCACGATCAGCGAGCGAATGGTCAGGTCCGCTTGGCGGTCTGAAACCAGCCTCATGGCCTCAGGCTCGCTGTTGGTCAGCACCACTTTCAGGTTGGGGAAATCCCTGCGCACGCGCTCTTCAACCATGGTGCCACGCGGCAAGGCCACGCTTTCGCCTTGCAGGCCCTTGAGGTCCGCGATGAAGCCATGCTCTTCGCGCGTGATGATTACATTGGGATCAAAAAAAATCGGATCAGTAAAAATCAACCAGGCATCACGGGCTGGCGTTTGGTTCAGGAAGCTCATAATCTGGCAGCGTTTGTTCTTCGATGCGGCCAGACTCTCTTCCCAGTCCTTGACCGGATGAAGTTCAATACGCAAGCCCACGCGCTCGGCGACAAGTTGCACCAGATCAGCGGCAATGCCCTCGTGCGTTCCCTGCGGATTGATGCGCTCAAACGGTGCCCAGTCCGGGTCAACGCACATTTTTATCTTGCCTACCTTGGCGATATAGGCTGTTTCAGTGGGCGTAAATTCGATGGCCAGCGCATTTGCGCTGGCCATCGAACTGATTACCAACGTGAAGATGGTAAAAACTATTTTCATCGCAGAACCAGGGGAAGTTCGGGTGCTCATGTAGGTACGAATTTGGAACTGCTTAGACAGCCAAACGAGTCAAGGTGATTTTGAACTTTCCATCAATTATTGTAAAGATCACGCGCCAACATCCCGCAGGCATGGCTCACCCGTTTTATACAGAACATTCTTGTGGATGGTGATAGGATCATCGGCTACCTTCCATGAACCACTGCCCACCGCACTGCCCGGCTTGCGCTGTCGTTCGCAATCTGCTTGTGAGTCGCCTGCGCTGACGTTTTGCGGCGAATGCCTGCCTCCAACCCAAGAAAGTTCGTATGTCTGAATCACTCCAGGAACTGGTGCACCGGGCCATGCTGCGCGGGCAATCCCCAGGCGATGGCATTGAGTCCAGTGCGGGTGAATTCACCAGCGGCACGCACACCCATGCTGCGCTAACGCGCCGTTACAAGCTCTATGTGCCACCCGGTCACGCCGGTCAGGCCTTGCCGCTGGTGGTCATGTTGCACGGCTGCTCGCAAGACCCGGATGACTTTGCTGCAGGCACCGCCATGAACGAGCGGGCGCGGGAAAAAGGCTTTTTTGTGTTGTACCCGGAACAGTCATCCGATGCCAACCCGGGACGCTGCTGGAACTGGTTCGAGCACCACCACCAGGCCCGGGGTCGGGGTGAGCCAGCCCTGATCGCCAGCATGACACAAGCCGTCATAGCGCAATACGGCATGGATGCCACGCGTGTTTTTATTGCCGGTTTGTCGGCAGGCGGTGCCATGGCGGCAATTGTGGCCGCGCAATACCCGGACATTTTTGCAGCGGTGGGGGTGCATTCGGGGCTGCCCAGTGGCTCGGCGAGCAACATGTCAGATGCGCTTTCAGTCATGCGCAATGGTGAAGTTAGCCCCACTGCACCAGTCGAGGGGCTTGCCTCAGGCGCGGAGCCGAATGCCGACGTCGCAGTGCCTACCATCGTGTTCCATGGGGACCAGGACCAGACGGTGCACCCGCGCAACGGCGAGCGGATCATTGAGGCGGCGTTGCGCAGTGCCTCCCGCGACCGGCGGTCCTCCGTGCGTGTCGGTGGGGCACAGGTCGAGCAAGGTGTCTCGTTGGATGGCCGCCGCTACACACGCTCAACCCACCAAAATGACCAGGGCACCACGATTGCAGAACATTGGGTGGTACACGGCACGGGCCATGCCTGGTCGGGCGGCCACAGCAAGGGCTCCTACACCGATGCCAAGGGGCCGGATGCCACCGCCGAGATGTTGCGTTTCTTTTTGGGTGAAACAAACTGAAACAAACCGATACCTGGCAGAGATGACCTGATTGCCTTTTTTTGGCACCATTGCGAGCCTGTTCAACACTTTTTTACAGGAATTTTTGTCATGAAACACTGGATCAGACGCGCTCTTTTTGCTTTTTTTGGGGTCACCATGCTGGTGTCCGGTCTAACCGCTTGTGGCCACCGCAGCCATGACATGGGTGCCACGCTGAGCGCAGAGGAATACGCGGAAAAACGCGACAAGGTCGTATACCGGGTGGCATCAAGGCTGGACTTGAATGACGACCAGAAAAAGCGCCTGGTGGCCCTCAGCGACAAACTGCGTGAGCAACGCTTGGCCCTGATGGGGCAAGCCAAAGACCCACGCGCCGAAATCAAGGCACTGGTGGCGGGTGACAAGTTTGACCAAGCCCGTGCGCAAGCCTGGCTGACCGAGAAAACCACCACCTTGCAAGCCAGAAGCCCCGAGGTGATTGCCGCCCTGGCTGACTTTTACGACAGCTTGAACCCCGCGCAGCAACAAAAAGTGCGCGACTACATGGAGGCACGCGGGCGCTGGTTTTCACGCAGCTAAAGACGGGCCCTATGTCACGCATCTTGCTCATTGACGACGACGCGCAACTCGGGCCACCCCTGGCGGCCTACTTTGCGCGGTTTGACCTGACGCTGGTGTGCGCCTTGCGCCCCAGCGCAGGCCTGGAGCGCTTGCGCCAAGGTGGGCTGGATGCCGTGATTCTGGACGTGATGCTGCCCGAGATGGACGGCTTTGCCCTCTGCCGCTTGATTCGCAAAGAAAGCGACATTCCCATCATCATGCTGACCGCTCGTGGTGAGGTGATGGACCGGGTGGTGGGGCTGGAGCTGGGGGCGGACGACTACGTGCCCAAACCGTTTGAGCCACGCGAACTGGTGGCCCGCCTGCAAACCGTGTTGCGCCGCCGTGTGGCTGGGGTGCCAGACAGCCCGGCACACCAGTCGGTGACACGCCTGTGTTTTGACGGGCTGGTATTGGATGCCACCACACGCAGCGTGCAGCGCCAGGGTCAGGTGCTGGAGCTGACCAGCACCGAGTTTGATTTGCTCTGGCTGTTGGCAGTGAATGCGGGCAAGGTCTTTGGCCGTGATGACATCCTCAACCACCTGCGAGGCCATGAAGCCGAGTTGTACACCCGCGCGGTGGACATTGTGGTGAGCCGCCTGCGCAAAAAGCTGGAGCCGCTGGACTGCATCAAAACCCTGCGCAATGCGGGTTATTCACTGGCCTTGCGTCAGCTTCCACCATGAGCCGCTGGTGGGCCGGCGTGCGCCAGCGAGCCGGCCATTCGCTCAAGGTGCGGCTGCTGCTGGTGTTTTTGTTGTTGGCGGGGGCCATGGCGCTGACTTTTGTGAGCAGTGTGCAAAGGGCGTTTGCGATCGGCTGGCGTGATGCGGCCCGCCCGATGCTGATGGACTACGTGGATCGCCTGGCCACCGACATCACGCCTGACCCGGCCAGTCCGCCCAGCGTGGCGCGGGCTCTGACCATCACCCAGCGCTTGCCGGTCACGGTGCGGATTTCTGGCCCTTTGGTGAATTGGCAGTCACACCCGTCGCAGGCCCGCCCTGCTTGGCCACCTGACCGACCAACAGCCCAGGAGGACTGGAGCCGGGAGCGTTGGGGTGGTGACAATAACTGGCGTCGTCTGGTCAGCCGTGTCACGGCGGACGGCCACACGGTGGAGTTTGGGCTCAGCGACGACGCGTTTGAGCGCCGTCCGCGCCTGATTGGCTTCACACTGGCTGGGTTGTTGTTGATTACCTTGTTGGCCTATTTGTATGTGCGCCGCCTGCTTCGCCCGCTGGACGACATCCGGATTGGGGCCCAGCGTTTTGGTGCGGGAGAGTTTGACCAGACGATTACCGTGCGCCATGCCCAGCACCCGGATGAGTTGGGCGAGCTGGCGTTGACCATCAACACCATGGGGGCGGACATTCACAACATGCTCGATGCCAAACGCGCCTTGTTGCTGGCCATCAGTCATGAGTTGCGTAGCCCGCTGACCCGCGCCCGGCTCAACACCGAGTTGTTGCCTGACACGCCTGAGTTGGCGCCCAACCGGGCCGCCCTGCTGCAAGACTTGGCCCTGATGCGTGACCTGATCACCGACTTGCTGGAAAGTGAACGCCTGGCCAGCCCGCATGTGGAGCTGAACCGCGAGCCCACTGACCTGGCGGTTTTGGTCAATGAGGTGGTCACTAAACTGGACGGCTCGCCAAACGTCATTAAACACCTGGCTGACAGGCTGCCTTTGATGCAGGTGGACCAGGCCCGCATGCGTTTGCTGCTGCGTAACCTGCTCGACAACGCCTTGCGCCACAGTGCCGATGCGCCAGAGTCGCCTGTGGTGGTGTTGAGACAAGCCGAAAACGGCCAAGTACGCCTTACGGTGCGTGACCATGGCCCGGGTGTGCACGAAGACCAGTTGACCCAACTGGCTCAGCCGTTTTTTCGGCCCGAGGCGGCGCGCACCCGCGAGGGTGGCGGCGTGGGGCTGGGCTTGTACCTGTGCAAACGGGTGGCACTGGCGCACGGTGGCACGTTCAGTCTGCGCAATGCCCAGCCGGGGCTGGAAGTGTGTATAACTTTGCCGGGTTGTTAATGGCAGAACGCTGTGGGTGGCCGGAGCGAGCCGTGGCAGATTTGTGACGGATTTCCCCTGGAGAGGCAGGCCTAATCCTGTCGTCAGGGTCGGCCATTAAAATTGAGCCTGTTCGATGCACCCTGCATCACCTGGCCGGCCCACTGCCGTTGCCTTCAAAGGTACCTCATGAACCACCCCATTCCCACCCCACCACCGTCCTTCTTTCAGCGCATTCCCTTGGCGTTTACTGCGTTTTTCCAGGTTTTGTTCGGTAAAACGCCTGCACCTGTCGACGCGGCTACCGTACCCGTACCCGTACCCGTCGCCCCCACCCCGCTGATTGTGGTTACGCCGGACGCCGCCCTGCAGTTGTTGGGCCTGTTCCAGCGCGAGGCGCGCCTGATCGATTTCACCCAGGAAGACCTGAGCAGCTACTCCGATGCCGACATTGGCGGTGCGGCCCGTGTGGTGCATGAAGGCTGCTGCAAAGTGCTGCGCGAGTACTTCACCATCGTGCCGGTGCGCCCGGAGGCTGAGGGCAGTCGCCTCACCTTGCCCGGCGGGTTTGATGCCAGCGCCATTCGCCTGACCGGCAACGTGGTGGGCCAGGCCCCGTTTAAGGGCAGCCTGAACCACCGGGGTTGGCGGGCCACCGAGACACGCCTGCCCCAGCTCACCCCCAGCCATGACGTGAGCGTGCTGGCACAAGCCGAGGTGGAGTTATGAGCACGCCGCGTTATGCCATTGGCATCGACCTGGGCACCACCCACTGCGCGCTGGCCTATGTGGACATGGCCGCCAGCGAGGGTGAGGCCACCAGTTACGGCGTGCTCGACATTCCCCAACTCACCGCCCCTGGCGCGGTCGAGGCACAACCGCTGTTGCCGTCTTTTTTGTACTTGCCGCACACTGCAGAGCTGACGGACGGTGACCTGAACCTGCCCTGGAGCAGCACACAAGACTTTGCCGTGGGTGAGTTCGCCCGCGCCCGGGGCGCGTTGACCCCGATTCGATTGGTGTCGAGTGCCAAAAGCTGGCTCTGCCATTCCGGGGTAGATCGCCGCGCGGGCATTTTGCCGTTTGATGCCCCGCCAGAAGTGGAGCGTGTGTCACCGCTGGAGGCCTCCACTCGCTATTTGACACATCTGCGCCAGGCTTGGGACAACGCCCACCCCGAGGCCCCGTTTGAACAGCAGGACGTGACGGTGACCATTCCGGCCTCGTTCGACCCGGCCGCCCGTGAACTTACCGCCGAGGCCGCCCGTGCTGCGGGTTACCAGCACCTGACCCTGCTGGAAGAGCCGCAGGCCGCGCTGTACCACTGGATTCAAGGCAGCAATGGGGGCTGGCGCAAAGCCGTCAAACCCGGCGACATCATTCTGGTGATTGACGTGGGCGGTGGCACCAGCGACTTCTCATTGATTGCTGTACTGGAGCGCGAAGGCAACCTGGAGCTGCACCGCGTGGCCGTGGGTGACCACATCCTGCTCGGCGGCGACAACATGGACCTGACGCTGGCCCACGTGGTGGCGCGCAAGCTGGCTGCCGATGGCAAAACACTCGACCCCTGGCAAATGCGCGCGCTCACCCACGCTTGCCGCGCTGCCAAAGAAAATCTTCTGAGTGACGCCGCGCTGGAAGTGCAGCCCATCGTGGTGCCAAGTCGCAGCTCAAAGCTGATTGGTGGCTCGATTCGCACCGAACTCACCCAAACCGAGGTACGCGCCACCATTCTGGAAGGCTTCTTCCCGCAGGTCGATGCCGCCACCCGCCCAACCAGCCGCACCCGTGGCGGCTTGACGCAGCTTGGTCTGCCTTACGCGCAGGATGCCGGTGTCACTCGCCACCTGGCCGCCTTGTTGGGCCGCCAAGCCGGGGCCACCGCCGAGTTGGAGGGCTTTACGGCCCGGGCGGATGCCGATGCCAGCTTTTTGCACCCCACCGCGGTGCTGTTTAACGGGGGAGTTTTCAAGTCGGCCATCCTGATCGAGCGCACGCTGGGCACACTCAACAACTGGTTGAGCGAGGAACACGCTGAACCCGCGCGCGAACTCGCCGGGGCCGACATGGACCTCGCAGTGGCCCGTGGTGCCGCCTACTACGGCTATGTGCGCCGGGGCCAGGGTGTGCGCATCCGGGGCGGCACGGCGCGTGCCTATTACGTGGCGGTCGAGTCCTCCATGCCCGCCATTCCCGGCATGGCACCCCCGATTCAAGCCTTGTGTGTGGCACCGTTTGGCATGGAAGAGGGCGTTGAGGCCGATTTGCTGGCGCAGGAATTTGGCCTTGTGGTGGGTGAGCCGGTGTACCTGCGCTTCTTCGGCTCATCGGTGCGCCGCCAGGACCAGATTGGCACCCTGCTTGACTTCTGGCAGCCCGACGAGTTGCAAGAACTAGGTGAAATCCAGGCCACCTTGCCGGCCGAAGGCCGCCAGGTGGGGGAAACCGTACAGGTCAAACTGCGCGCCGTGGCCGCCGAGACCGGGACGCTGGAACTCACCGCCGTGGCCATCCAGGGGGGTGAGCGCTGGAAGGTTGAATTTGACGTGCGCGGCAACATTTGACCCACCCACGAATGCCCCAGTACATCGTCGGCATTGACCTGGGCACCACGCACACCGTGGTGGCCTATGCCCCGGTGGCCAAACCGCCTGGGCGTGGCAGGCGTGCCGCGCTGGCACAACCCCAGCTGTTTGACGTTCCGCAACTGATTGCACCTGGCCAGGTGGCCCAGCGGCCCCTGCTGCCCTCAGTGCGTTACCACGCCGCACCGGGCGAAATTGCGGAGGGGGACATGCAGTTGCCCTGGCCACAAGGCGAAGACACCCCACTTGGCCCAGTGGTGCTGGGCCAATGGGCGCGCCAACTTGGGGCCCAGGTGCCGGGCCGCTTGGTGAGCAGTGCCAAAAGCTGGTTGTCGCACCCGGCGGTGGACCGTCTGGCCCCAATCCTGCCTTGGGGCGCATCGGCTGATGTGCCCAAGGTGTCGCCGGTGCAGGCCAGCGCCAGTTACCTCAGCCATGTGCGCGCGGCGTGGGACGCAGCGCACCCCAACAGCCCGCTGGCGCAGCAAGACCTTGTGCTCACCGTGCCGGCCTCATTTGACGAAGCCGCCCGCGCCCTGACCTTGAGTGCCGCCCGCCTGGCCGGGTTGTCCAAACTGCGCTTGCTGGAAGAGCCGCAGGCGGTGTTTTACGACTGGTTGTTGCGTCACCGAACCCATCTGGCGAAGGCGCTGGCGCAGACCCGGCTGGTGCTGGTGTGTGACGTGGGCGGGGGCACCACAGACCTGAGCCTGATCCAGGTCGAGTTGACCAACGGCGAGCCCAAACTGACCCGCATTGGCGTAGGCAAACACCTGATGCTGGGCGGCGACAACATGGACCTGGCGCTGGCCCACACGGTGGAAGCCCGCATGGCTGCCAACGCCAATGAGGCGGGCACGCAGCTCTCGGTCAGCCGACTGGCGCAGTTGATGGAGCGTTGTCGCGCCGCCAAAGAGCTGCTGCTGGCCGACGGTGCCCCGGCGCAAACCCAAATCACCCTGTTGGGGGGTGGCACCCGCCTGGTGGGCGGCAGCCGCTCGGTCACACTCACGCGTGACGACGTGGCCACCTTGCTGGTGGATGGCTTTTTTCCGCAGGTGGCACACACTGAACACGCCCAGGAGGGCCGCAGCGGCATCGTGGCATTTGGCTTGCCCTACGCCCGCGATCCGGCGATCACCCGCCACATTGCCGATTTTTTGCGCCAGCACGCCGACGCCATGCCCGACACCTTGCTGCTCAACGGCGGGGTGTTCCGGGCGGGTGCCCTGGTGCAGCGGCTTGAGCACACCCTGGCCGAGTGGCGAGGTACACCGCTGCATGTGTTGCACAACGACAACCCTGACGTGGCCGTGGCGCGTGGCGCGGTGGCTTATGCCTTGGCGCAGCAGGGG
Organism: Rhodoferax sp.; assembly: GCA_044344025.1. Taxonomy (GTDB): domain Bacteria; phylum Pseudomonadota; class Gammaproteobacteria; order Burkholderiales; family Burkholderiaceae_C; genus Rhodoferax. The sequence continues at coordinate 7,245 of JBIJDQ010000005.1, read as the reverse complement.
CTGGCCCCAAAAATTGGCGGTGGTTCGGCGCGCAGCTACTTCTTGCTGCTGGACGAGGCAGCCAAAAACAGCTCGGGCAAGGCGGCACCCCGTGGCATCTGTGTCTTGCCGCGTGCCTCTGAGCCGGGCCAGGAGGTGTGGCTCAAAGACCGCAGCTTTGCCCTGCGCCTGGGCCAGCCCGTGGGCTTTCAGTTGCTCAGCGCCACCGCCGAAGTGGCACACCAGGCACCGCCCAAGGCGGGTGATCTGGTGACGCTGGACCAAGGGCATTTGGAACCCTTGCCCCCGATTGCTATAGTTTTAGAATCTACTAACGTAGGTACGACAAGCACTACAGGCCAATTTGATCCAAAAAACATCCCGGTGCAGCTGCTGGCGACCTTGACCGAGGTCGGCACGCTGGAAATGCACTGTGTCAGCCTGGCCGACCCAGGTCAGCGCTGGCTGCTTGAATTTGACCTGCGCCATGCACAAAGAGGCGACCCTGCCCAACCGGGTTCCAAGGGTTTGCCGCCCGATGCTGGTTTGGCCGGGCGCCTGGGTCTGGCGATTGACCAGATTGACCGTGTGTTTGGTACGGGCAGCAAACCGGTGCCCGCCAAAGAAGTGAAGCAGTTGGGAGCCCAGCTGGCGCAAATTCTGGGTGAGCGCGAGCGCTGGGCCACGCCCGAACTGCGCCAATTGTTTGATGCCTTGTGGGTGCGGGCAAGGGGCCGGCGCCGATCGGTGGAGCACGAGCGGGTCTGGCTCAACCTGGCTGGGTTTTGCCTGCGCCCCGGTTTTGGCGATGCGCTGGATGCCTGGCGGGTGCAGCAACTCTGGACCCAGTTTGCCCCCGGTGTGCAATTTGCCAGCGACAAACAGGGCTGCACCGAATGGTGGACGCTGTGGCGCCGCGTGGCCGGTGGCCTGGGCGCGCCGGAGCAACTTCGCCTGCTGGACGACTTTGCCTACAACCTGCACCACAATGAATTGGGCAGCGAAGCCGTGACCACCAAACCGGTCAAGGGCAGTGACGAAGACATGTTGCGCCTGGGCGCCGCGCTGGAACACATTCCGGTCGATTACAAGGTGGAAATTGGCGAGTGGTTACTGGGCCGTATTCAAAAGTCATTAGTCAATACTGCTAAGGGCCGCCCGGTGGATGCCGCCAGCGAGGCGCGCAACTTGTGGGCACTCGGGCGCATTGGGGCGCGCCAGTTGTTTTACGGCCACAGCCACCAGGTGGTGCCCGTGGAGACCGCCAGCGCCTGGGTTGAGACGCTGCTGGCGCTGGACTGGAAACGCCTGGAACCCGCTGCGTTTGCCACCACCCACCTGGCCCGGGTGACCGATGACCGCACCCGTGACCTGCCCCTGGCGCTGCGCGCGCGCATCATGGCGCGGCTACAGGCCATGCATGCGCCAGCGGTCTGGGCTGAGATGGTGCACCACAAAGTGATGCTGGACGAAGCCACCGAACGCCGCATGTTGGGTGAATCCTTGCCGCCGGGCTTGAAGCTGCTGACCTGAACCCACGAGCGCCAGGCACTGGCAGCCTGCGGCAAATGTTGTGCAGCCGTTTGTGCGGTCTTTTTCCTGTTACCGTGCAGTTTTTGGGCCCCTACAAGCATGAACGAACAACGCGCACGTCTCAAGGTTTTGAGTGCAGGCATTTTTAGCCTGCTGCTGGTGTTGGGCGTGGCCCGTTTTGCCTACACCCCCTTGTTGCCACTCATGCAGCAGCAAGCAGGGCTGGGCATGGCCGAGGCGGGTTGGCTGGCGGCCATCAATTACGCCGGCTACCTGAGTGGTGCCGTGGTGGCTTCGCTCATCAGTGATTTGCAGCTGAAAGACCGGCTGTACCGCATTGGCATGGTGCTGGCCATTCTCAGCACCGCCATGATGGGCTTGACCACCGATGTCACCGTCTGGGCCTTGTCAAGGTTTGTGGCTGGCCTGTGCAGTGCCGCAGGCATGCTGCTGGGCACGGGCCTCATCATGAACTGGCTGATTCGCCATAACCACCGCAGTGAACTGGGCATTCATTTCGCCGGGATTGGTTTGGGCATTGCCGGTTGCGCCGCTGCCGTGATGTGGTTTGGCACCTGGCTGAACTGGCGGGAGCAGTGGTTTGCCTTCACCGCCTTGGGTTGCGTGCTGCTGGTGCCCGCCTTGCTTTGGTTGCCCAAGCCGGACCGAAGTGGCTTGACGACCACGGGCCAGAAGATGGAGGACAAGCCGCCAAGCCCGCTGTACTTGCGGGTGTTCATGGCCGCCTACTTTTGTGCTGGCTTTGGGTATGTGGTGAGCATCACTTTCATTGTGGCCATTGTGAACAAGTTGCCGGGTCTGGCCGGGCAGGGTAATCTGGTGTTTCTGGCGATTGGCCTGGGCGCGGCGCCAGCCTGCATCAATTGGGACCTGATTGCCCGGCGAACCGGTGATTTGAATGCCTTGATTCTGGCTGCCCTACTGCAAATTGTGGGCATTTTGATGCCGGTGATGGTGCCCGGCCTGCTGGCCGCCCTGTTTGGTGCCCTGTTGTTTGGCGGCACCTTCATTGGCATGGTGAGCCTGGTGCTGAGCATGGCCGGGCGGTATTACCCCACCCGCCCTGCCAAGATGATGGGCAAGATGACGCTGTCTTATGGCGCGGCTCAAATTCTGGGCCCGGCCCTCACCGGCACCTTGGCGGCCCGCTTGGGCAGTTACAACGCGGGGCTGTACTTTGCCGCTGGCATCATGGCCGTTGGAGCCTTGCTGCTCCTGGTGCTCAAGCTGGTCGAGCGCCGGGACGCCGCCCTAACTTTGGCATCGGCCTGAAAAAAGCAGCGTATGGCATGTGCTGTGGGTGGAAGGTCTGGCCCAAAGGGGTAACATTCCCGCATCAGGGTAAACCCTGATATTGTTGTGTCCCTTTTTTAAAGAAGCAGATCATTAACCATGAAAACTACAATTTCTCACCCTGTTTTTCGTTGCCTGCTGGCCACCACTGTGCTGGGCTTGACGACCCATGTGGCCCTGGCCCAGTCCACCCAAACGGTTCGCATTGCCCACGCCGGGCCAACTTCTGGCGGCATTGCCCACATTGGCAAAGACACTGAAAACGGTGTGCGCCTGGCGATTGACGACCTGAACGCGCAAGCTCTGGTGATTGGCGGCAAAAAAATTGTGTTTGAGTTGGCCGCCGAGGACGATGCGGGCGAGCCCCGCCAAGCCACCAATGTGGCACAAAAGCTGTGTGACTCCAAGGTTGCGGGGGTGGTGGGGCACCTCCAGTCAGGCACCACGATTCCGGCCGCCGACATTTACAACAAATGCGGTTTGCCACACATCACAGCCTCTGCCACCAACCCGGACGTGACCAAGCGTGGTTATGACACCACCTACCGCTTGATTGCCAATGACAATGCATTGGGCGCCGCACTGGCCTATTTTGCCCATGACGCACTCAAGGTCAAGACGGTGGCAGTGATTGACGACCGCACCGCCTATGGGCAGGGGCTGGCCAATGTGTTCAAGGCCACGGCCCTGCAAAAAGGCATCAAGGTCGTCAGTGAAGAGTACACCAACGACAAAGCCACCGACTTCACGGCGATTCTGACGGTCATCAAAAGCAAAAAACCTGATGCCATTTTTTATGGTGGGTTGGATGCCCAAGCCGGCCCGATGTTGCGTCAGATGGCGCAACTGGGCTTGGGCGGGGTCAACTTCTTTGGTGGTGATGCCTTGTGTACTGAAAAATTGCCCGAACTCGCCGCCATGGCACCCAATGTGAAAAATGTCACTTGCGCCACCGGTGGTGCATCGGTGCAAAAAATGCAGGGTGGACCGGAGTGGAAGAAAAAGTACGACGCCCGTTTTCCTGGCCAGTTCCAGATTTACAGTCCTTACGCCTATGACGCCACCTTTGTGCTCGTCGATGCCATGAAACGCGCCAACTCGGTTGAACCCAAGGTTTACTTGCCCTTCATTGGCAAGACCCAGTTCAAAGGCATCACAGCCAATATCGCATTTACCGCCAAAGGCGAGTTGACAACCCCAGCCGTCACGCTTTACAACTACAAAAACAACCTGCGGGTGGCGCTGAACTAACGCCTGCCCATGCCCCGCCTGGTAGGTGCGGGGCACGGCGTTTGCCAGCCTGAGAAATGGGCGGTAGATGTCATTTTTTTTCCATTGGTGGGGGACCGCGCTGTTGTTATGGTGTTTTTTCTTGCTGGTTCACTGCTGCCACACGATGAACTGATCGCGATTTCGGTGTCCTTGATGGTGTTTGCGTTGGCCTGGACTTAGCAACAGCAGCAGAGCGGTGAACCAGAACGTGCTGCCAGCACCGGGCAAAGTTTCCACACCGGCATGGCCCCCATCAGTTCAGCCATTCGCCGGACAATGATGCCGAGGCCAAACTGCGCCAGCACTGTGGTGGCTTGCGGGTCTTGCTCGCCGAAGACAACGCCATCAAGCGGGAGGTCACGTTGGGCTTGCTGAACTGGGTCGGGCTGATTGCAGGCGTTGCGGTGGACGGGGCGCAAGCGGTGCAAATGGCCAAAACTCAGGCCTTTGATCTGATTTTGATGGACCCCCAGATGCCCAATATGGACAGTCTGGCGGCCACGCGCACGCTGCGCGCCGGGGCTGACTGGGCCAGCAAACCCATTGTTGCCATGACGGCCAACGCCTTTGACGAAGACCGCCTGCCTTGCGGGAGGACAGTCCAGACCCCGACCAGGTGTTGCCTGAGCTTTTGGCCAATTCGGACCAGCTTGACACCCGCCAGGGCCTGGTCGTGATGCGTGGCAACGTGTCCAAATACCTGAACCTGCTGCGCCAGTTCACCGCCAACCATGCGGACGACGCCCGGCAACTGCGTGAAGATGTTGAGGGTTCCCGGTTGGGTGAGGCACGCCAACGTGTTCACACGCTCAAAGGTGCAGCTGGCACGCTGGGTGCGGTGACCCTGCATGGTGCCGCACAGGCGTTTGAGTTGGCCATCCGCGCCCAGCGGCCAGTGAAAGAGTTGACTTTATTGGTGGATGCCCTGCAGACCAGCCAGACGGCGCTTGCACAGGTCTTGCGCAACACCGTTTCCACGATCGCGCCAAACCCAATGGAGGCCCCAACCTTTGCCACGACACCCGCAGGCGTTGAGCTGTCGGGCCCTGAGGCTGCCTACACCGTGCTGAAACTGATGCTGCCTTTGCTGGTCAGGTTTGACACCGCGTCAGCAGACTTGTTTGATGCCCACAGGCCCACGTTGGTGGTAAATTTGGGACCAAATGGTGCCCTGCTGGGAAGGTAATTGGCAAATTTTGACTATCCCGGCGCAGTGCAAGCTGTTCAAGATGCCCTGAGTGTGGGCACCCTACTTGGAGTGAATCACGATGAGTGACAGTGGAAAGCCTGATTTTGAAGTTCCTGTCTTGGCCGAGGCGACGATCCTGGTGGTCGACGATGAGCCCGCCAACCTTGCGGTGCTCAACGAGTTGCTTCGTCCCTACTTTCGGGTTCAGGTGGCGCGCTCGGGTGCCCAGGCTTTGCAGGTGTTGGCCACGTCGCCAGGACCGGATCTGGTTTTGCTTGACGTGGTGATGCCTGAAATGGACGGGTACGAGGTACTGACACAAATTCGCCAATCGCCGGGCAGCCACGACATTCCCGTGATGTTTGTGACGGCCATGGACTCGCGCGACAACGAGCAACACGGGCTTGAGCTGGGTGCGGTGGACTACATCACCAAGCCCATTGTGCCGGGCATTGTGCTGTCACGTGTGCGCACCCACCTGGAGGCCAAACAAGCCCGCGACATGCTCAACAAGACCAACCACCAGTTGTCCGACAAGGTGACGCAGGGCAGGCGTTCCCTGGAGCAGGCCCAGGCGCAGTTGTTGCAATCAGAAAAAATGGCATCCATAGGGCAGATGGCAGCCGGCGTGGCGCACGAGATCAATAACCCGGTGGGTTTTGTCGGCTCCAATCTGAATGCGCTGGAGACGTACGTGCAGGACATCATGGCGATCGTGGCGGCTTACGATCAAGCCTGCACGCAGGCAGGCAATCCCCCGGTATTTGATGCCGCGAGAGAACTCAGGCAGAAGCTCCACTATGAGGACATCCAGCAGGACGTGGCTGAACTGCTGGCCGAGTCGAAAGACGGCATGGCGCGTGTGCGAAAAATTGTGCAGGACCTCAAGGGTTTTTCCCACATCAGCGACACCGTGTGGGAGTGGAGCGACATTCACGCCGGTCTTGATTCGACCCTCAACATGGTCTGGAATGAACTCAAGTACCACTGCACCGTGGTCAAAAACTACGGTGACCTGCCAAAAATCAACTGTTTGCCAACGCAATTGAACCAGGTGTTCATGAACCTGCTGGTCAATGCCGGTCATGCCATTGAAGGCAAGGGTCAGATCACGATCCGTACCGAATGTGTGGGCAATACCGCCGTGTGCATCAAGGTCAGTGACACGGGCGTGGGGATTGCGCCCGACGCACTCAAGCAGGTGTTTGAGCCCTTTTACACCACCAAACCGGTGGGCAAGGGCACTGGTTTGGGGCTGTCACTGGTGTGGAGCATTGTGGAGCGCCATGGCGGCAAGATTGAGGTCGCCAGCACCTTGGGGCAGGGCAGCACCTTCACCGTGACTTTGCCGGTTGACCAGGGCGGGGGCATCCGGGCCTGACCGCCCGGACTTGCTTTATGCCGCCCCTGGCAACAGCCGCGCCAGGTAACGCCCGGTGTGGCTGGCCGGGTTGGCGGCCAGGGCTTCAGGCGTGCCCACCCCCACCACGGTGCCACCACCACTGCCACCCTCGGGGCCCATGTCGATCAGCCAGTCGGCGGTTTTGATCACATCCAGGTTGTGCTCAATCACCACAATGGTGTTGCCCGCATCACGCAGTTGGTGCAGCACTTTGAGCAACAGGTCAATGTCGGCAAAGTGCAAACCCGTGGTGGGCTCGTCCAGAATGTAGAGGGTGCGCCCGGTGTCGCGCTTGCTGAGTTCCAGCGCTAGCTTGACCCGCTGCGCCTCGCCGCCAGAAAGCGTGGTGGCCGCCTGGCCCAGGCGGATGTAACTCAGGCCCACATCCAGCAGGGTGTGCAGCTTGCGCTCAATGGTGGGTACAGCCTTGAAAAATTCGTGCGCGGCCTCGACCGTGAGGTCAAGAATTTGCGCGATGTTCTTGCCCTTGTAAAGCACCTCTAAAGTTTCGCGGTTGTAGCGTTTGCCTGCGCACACGTCACAGGGTACGTACACG
>JBIJDQ010000034.1:0-11422 GCA_044344025.1 Rhodoferax sp. | reverse complement strand
CTCCACCTTGACCATGCCATCGCCCTCGCAGGCTTCACAGCGGCCACCGGCCACGTTGAAGCTGAAACGGCCCGATTTGTAGCCACGCTCACGTGCAGTCGGCACCTCGGCCATCAGTTCACGGATGGGGGTGAACAGCCCTGTGTAAGTGGCCGGGTTGCTGCGCGGTGTGCGGCCAATAGGGGACTGGTCGACGTTGATGACCTTGTCAAAGTACTCAATGCCTTCAATGGTGGTGTGTTCAGCGGCTTCGTCATGGGCGCGGTACAGCGTGCGCGCCACGGCTTTGTAAAGGGTGTCGTTGACCAAGGTGGACTTGCCGGAACCCGACACCCCGGTGACGCAGGTGAACAGGCCCACCGGAAACGCCACATCCACCCCTTTAAGGTTGTGCCCGCTGGCACCCACCACTTTGAGCGCCTGCAACTCGCCCAGCGTGGCGTTGTGCTGCGCTTCACGCTCGGCACGGCGCATCGCAGCCGGGCTGGGGGCAAAACGGCTGGCCTTGCCTTCGTTGAACACTTTGGTGGCTTGTGTGGGCAGCCAGGCGGTGCGGTGTTTGGGCACGGCAATGCAACGCGCACCACTCAAATACTGGCCGGTGAGGGACGCCTGGTTGGATTTGACAGCCTCAAAGTCACCCTGCGCCATGATGCGCCCGCCGTGCACCCCCGCACCTGGTCCCATGTCGATGATGTGGTCGGCCGCGCGCATCATGTCTTCGTCGTGTTCCACCACCAGCACACTGTTGCCAATGTCGCGCAGGTGTTTCAGGGTGTCAATCAGGCGGTCGTTGTCGCGCTGGTGCAGGCCAATGCTGGGTTCGTCCAGCACATACATCACACCGGTCAGGCCGCTGCCAATCTGGCTGGCCAGGCGAATGCGCTGGGATTCGCCGCCACTCAAGGTTTCAGCGCTGCGGTCCAGGCTGAGGTAGGTCAGGCCCACGTCGTTTAGAAACTTGAGGCGAAGGCTGATCTCGCGCACCACCTTGGCGGCAATGTCGCCTTTGGCACCAGACATCTGCAAGTTGTTGAAGTAGGCCAGGCATTCGGCCAGGGTGTAGTGGCTAAGCTCAAAAATGGCGCGAAATTGATCGCCTTCTCCAATCCTGACATGGCGCGCCTCGGTTTTCAAGCGGCTGCCCGCACAGGCTGGGCAAGGCTGCACGCTGCGCATGCGAGCCAAGTCTTCACGCACCACCGCAGAGTCGGTCTCGCGGTAGCGGCGCTGCATGTTGGGAATGATGCCCTCAAAAGGGTGTTTTTTGCTGATCTTCTTACCGCTGGACGCGCCCGAGTCGATCACATAACTGAACTTGATGTCTTCCTGTCCGGAGCCGTGCAGCACTGCCTGTTGCACTTGGGGGGGCAGGGACTCGAACGGTTGCTCAATGTCAAATTTGTAGTGCTCTGCCAAGCTCTCCAGCATGGCAAAGTAGTAGGCGTTGCGCCGATCCCAGCCCTTGACGGCACCACTGGCCAGGCTCAGGGTGGGGAAAGCCACCACGCGGACGGGGTCAAACACCTCGGTGGCACCCAGGCCGTCACAGCTGGGGCAAGCACCCACATGCGAATTGAAGGAGAAAAGCCGGGGTTCCAGCTCGGCAATCGAGTAGTTGCACGCTGGGCAGGCAAATTTGGCATTAAATAAGTGCTCTTTAGGCCTGTAGTTCCCGTCTGTGATTGATTGTTTGCTATCAATTTCTATGGCAATCGCGCGTCCGTTGGCCACCCGCAAGGCGGCCTCAAAACTCTCGGCCAGGCGTTGTTTGAGGTTGTCAAAGTCGCTGCGGTCGGTGCCTGGTGCAGCGTTTGGTGCTTGCAACCCTTGGTCGGGTGACTCAGTGGGCGCAGGGGAGACTGACGCGTGGCGCACCTTGACGCGGTCAATCACCACGTCGACATCGTGTTTCTCGGTCTTTTTGAGCGCAGGCAATTGGTCAAACTCAAAGGTTTCGCCGTTAACCCGAAAGCGCACATAACCTTGCGCCTGCATGTCAGCGAACAGATCCAGAAACTCGCCTTTTTTCTCGCGCGCCACCGGGGCCAGAATCATCAGGCGGGTGTCCTGCGGCAGCGCAAGTACCGCATCCACCATCTGGCTCACGGTTTGCAACTGCAGCGGCAGGTTGTGTTCGGGGCAGTAGGGCGTGCCCGCGCGGGCAAACAGCAAGCGCAGGTAGTCATGAATTTCGGTGACGGTGCCCACGGTGGAGCGCGGGTTGTGGCTGGTGGCTTTTTGCTCAATGGAAATGGCGGGCGACAGGCCTTCAATCACATCCACATCGGGTTTGTCCATTAGCTGCAAAAACTGGCGGGCGTAGGTGGAGAGGCTCTCCACATAACGGCGCTGCCCTTCCGCGTAAAGCGTGTCAAAGGCCAGGCTGGACTTGCCCGAGCCACTTAAACCGGTGATGACCACCAACTGGTTGCGCGGAATGTCGAGGTCGATGTTTTTCAGGTTGTGCGTGCGGGCACCCCGGATGCTGATGGTCTGCTGGCGCAGGGCGGCTGCCAGATACCGACCATCTGAACGCGGCTCGAACGCCTCGCCATGTGGGGTTTGGGGGCTGGCGATGTCGGCGTGCTTCAATGTGGATGGGCTCAAAAATGGCTGTCGGGAGTGCAGGGACTAACCCGCCATGATAGTCAATCCCCACCGATTCAGCCTGGCTGGCCTTGGGCGCGGCCCGGTCAGGGTGTGGGTAACAGAATCGGGGACAATCCCGCACTGCAACCCGGGTGGGTAGCGCGTGTGATTTTCGGAGAAGCCCTTGTCAGATGTGAATGTTCCGCTGGAACCTGTCAGTGCCAAGCTTGCAAACGCCATGACGGCACTGGAGCGGCGTGCCAGTTTTTCCCTGGCTTCCATATTTGCCCTGCGCATGCTGGGTCTGTTTTTGATTTTGCCGGTGTTCGCCATTGAGGCTGCCCGGTACCCTGGGGGTGATGATGCCGCCATGGTCGGGTTCACCATGGGCATTTATGGGCTGACCCAGGCCATGTTGCAGTTTTTGTATGGCCTGGCCTCAGACCGGGTCGGGCGCAAGCCGGTGATTGTGTTCGGCTTGCTGGTGTTTGCCGCAGGCAGCCTGGTGGCAGCGCTGGCACCCAGCCTGACCTGGCTGGCGATTGGCCGCGCGGTGCAAGGTGCCGGTGCGGTGTCGGCAGCGGTGACCGCCCTGCTGGCCGACCAAACCCGTGACGTGGTGCGCACCAAGTCCATGGCGCTGGTGGGTGCCAGCATTGGGTTGATGTTTGCCTTGTCCTTGGTCGCGGCACCGGTGCTGGCCAGCTGGATCGGGCTGGTGGGTATTTTCAGCCTGACCGCCGTGCTGGCGTTGCTGGGTGTCGCCGCTGTCGTGTGGTGGGTGCCGCCCGAGCCTTTGCAACACAAAAACCAGCCGCGCGGCCGTTTAGCCGATGTGCTGCATTCCCCGGCTTTGTTGAGGCTGAACTTTGGCGTGTTTGTGTTGCATGCGGTGCAGCTGGCCATGTGGCTGGCCCTGCCCGCCATGCTGGTGCAGGCAGGGCTAAGCCATGAAAACCATTGGCAGGTGTATTTGCCAGCGGTGCTGGGTTCGTTTGTGGTGATGGGCGGCAGCCTGTTTCAACTGGAAAAGCGGGGCTATCTGCGTGCCGTGTTTTTGGCGTCCATCGGGCTGACTGCATTGGTGCAATTGGGCCTGTGGTGGTTGGCAGGCCGCACCCCGAGCATTGCGCTGTTGGGTGGTTTGCTGTTTGTGTTTTTTTATGGCTTCAACGTGCTGGAGGCCAGCCAACCCAGCATTGTGTCGCGACTGGCCCCCCAGGCCAGCCGAGGGGCCGCCATTGGGGTTTACAACACGCTCCAGTCGCTGGGGTTTTTTGCCGGTGGCGCGGGTGGTGGCTGGCTGATGAAAAATGGCGGTGCCACGGGTCTGTTCGCGGTGTGTGCAGGGCTCATGCTGCTGTGGCTGTTGGTTGCCTGGCCCATGCAGGCACCGGGTCACGCCGCTGGTGCAGCGAAACACGGCTAAACTGAAAAGCTGTAAAACACATTAAAGCGTTTGGCGCACGGGCGCTCACCCAATTGAAGGAACAAGCATGGCATCTGTGAACAAAGTGATTTTGATGGGCAATCTGGGCCGCGACCCCGAGGTGCGTTACCTGCCCAGCGGCGACCCGGTGGCCAATATCACCATTGCCACCAGCAGCCGCTACAAAGGCAAAACCGGTGAAATGGTGGAAGAGACCGAATGGCATCGCGTGACCTTTTTTGGTCGTTTGGCCGAAATTGCCAGCCAGTACCTGAAAAAAGGCCGCCCGGTGTATGTGGAAGGCCGCATCAAAACCAACAAATACACCGACAAGAACGGTGTTGAGCGTTACTCCACCGACATCATTGCCAGCGAAATGCAGCTGTTGGGTGGCCGCGAAGGCATGGGCGAGCCCAGCCATGGCGACGGCGACGAGGGCTACAGCCGCCAGGCACCTCCGCCGCCCCAACGTCCGGCCGCTGCGCCTCAGCGTCAGGCACCCGCCGCGCAACCCGCGCCTGCCGCCCGGCCTAGTAGCGGGTTTGACGACATGGACGATGACATCCCGTTTTAGACCCTAGTCAATCTGATTTTGTAAAAAACCCCCGGTAAGTCTTTGATTTATCGGGTTTTTTCTTTATTGCACTAATTTCTTCACACCGAAACTCCAATGTTACTCAAACACCCCAATTTGTGGCAATCGCGTGCAGTGACTTTTTTGCTGGCTGCCACTGCCGCAGCCAGCGTAGCCTACTGGGTACTTAAATGGCCTGCACCCAATGGCACCTTGCGGACCACCACCGCAGAACCCTCTGCACCACCCATTGACAGCGCAAAAGTTGCCCAACTGCTGGGGGCCAACCCGGTCGGTGCCAGCGAGCCAACACCCTCCGTGGCCGCTGCCTCAAGGTACAAACTGGTTGGGGTCATTGCGCAGGGCCAGCAAAGTGGCAGCGCACTGATTGCCATCGATGGTCAACCGGCCAAGCCCTACCGGGTGGGCGACGCTGTGGGTGATGACCAGGTGCTTAGGTCGGTCAAGGCGAAAGGTGCCACACTGGGGCCTAGCAAACAGGGTGCAGGCAGCGTGACGCTGGAGTTACCGCCGCTGCCCGGCACACCCTGAGCCAGGCCATAGACTGGCTACCATGCAGGCCGGACACCTTCACCGTTAGCATCGCACCATGAGCAAATCCCCAAACTACCAACTTCTGGTCCAGGTTAAACCCCGCTATCTGGTTGACCAGTCAGACCCGGCCAGCAACCTGTATTTTTTTGCGTACACCATTACCATCCGTAACATTGGCAAGGTTGCCGCTCAATTGATCTCGCGCACCTGGAACGTGAACGATGCCAACGGCCACACCGAAAAGGTCAAAGGCCTGGGCGTGGTGGGGCACCAACCCTTGCTGCAACCGGGCGAGTCGTTCGAGTACACCAGCGGCACCCGCCTGCGCACACCCACTGGCACCATGCATGGCAGTTTTTTCTGCGTGGCCGAAGATGGTGAGAAATTTGAAGTCGATGTGCCCATGTTTGTGCTGGATGCCTTAAGTGCAAACGGCGGCAAACGCACCCTGCACTGACCTCATGGCTCCCCGCGCTGACCTCTCTGAGCTGCTTGACACGCTCGACCCCAAGGTCGACTTGGCGCAACGCCACCTGTGGCTGATTGCGCTGCTCGACTGGGTTCGCGGCAACCGCGACTCGGTGCCACGTGCGGTGGACCGCGTGAGCCTGCTCCTGGATGCATTGCAACAACGCCCCGAGGCACGCGACCGCTTTCAGGCCTGGTGGCACGTGCTGCTGAGCACCGTGGATGCCACAGCGCTGCTGGCCGACTACGGGTTTTCGTCTCGCAGCGCCTTTGCCAGTGAGCTGTTTGAGCGCTTGCGCCTCAAGGTATTGCCCGGCACGCCTGAAACGGCAGATGCCTCCGCCCTGTTTTCGCTGGCCTTTGGTGATGCCTTCGATGCCCAGTGGCTGATTGCACTTGATGCCAACATACTGGTGCGACTGGCTGAGCTGTTGCGAATCAGCCCAAACGATTCCACCCAGGGCACACTGGTCTGGATTCCTGGCGCGATGCAGAACGGTGTGGCCCCATGGCAAACCACCCTGCTTGAAGCCTTGACGTTTTGCACCAGCCAGATTCGAGCCGCTGGTTTTTCTCCGGAACTGCGTTTGCGCATGAATGCCCCGGCGCGCGAATCGGCCCCTTTTCATGCGCTGGCGGCTGACTTTGACGCACTGCAAAATGCCTTTTTGACCAGCCCAATGCACGCCAGTCCAGCCCGGCAAGCAACGCTCAAGCAGTACCTTGAGCGTCTTGACAGCTGCCGCCACGCGGCTGCATCGGTTTACACCCACCTGGAAGCGTACGGCATTTCTGTGAACCTGGTGTTTCAGTTGCGCCAGATGCGCACGCGGGTGCTGCGCATTCGTGCCCTGCTGGACTGCCTGCTGTCAGACCAACCCCAACAACACACTGCCTCGTTGCTGGCCGATTTGGTCAATGTGGGCCAGCAAAGGCGCAGTGTGCGTGCGCTGATCTCGGCCAATTCGTCCATGCTGGCTGCCAAGGTGGCCGAGCGCAGTTCAGAGACCGGCGAGCATTACATCACCCGCACCCGCACCGAATACTTCCAGATGCTGCGCGATGCCGCAGGCGGTGGCGCGGTGATGTCACTCACCACGCTGATGAAGTTTGTGGTGTTGTCCATGGGTCTGTCCACCTTTTGGGGTGGCTTTTTCGCCGGCATGAACTACGCGCTGAGTTTTGTGCTGATCCAGTTGCTGCACTGGACCGTGGCCACCAAACAACCCGCCATGACGGCCCCCGCCATGGCGGCCAAGCTCAAAGAGTTGGGCGCACCCGGCGCAGTCGAGGGTTTTGTGGACGAAGTGGCGCACCTGGTGCGCTCCCAAATGGCGGCCATCGTGGGCAACTTGGCGCTGGTGATCCCTGCCGTCTTGCTGATCAGCACCGGGCTCTGGCTGGCCTTTGGCGCGCCCATGATTGATGCCAAAGAGGCCGAACACGTGCTGCACAGCCTGGACCTGCGAGGCCCCACTGCCCTGTTTGCTGCCATCACAGGCGTGCTGCTGTTTGCGTCGAGCATCATTGCCGGTTGGGCAGAAAACTGGTTTGTCCTGCAGCGGCTGGACTCGGCCATACGTTACAACCCGCGCATCAGCGGCCTGCTGGGCAAAGCCCGGGCTGACCGCTGGGCCAGCTTCATGCGCCGCAACATCTCGGGGCTGGCGGCCAACGTCTCATTGGGGTTGATGCTGGGCCTGGTGCCCGCATTTGCTGCATTTTTTGGCCTGGGGCTGGAAGTGCGCCACGTGACGCTGTCCACCGGTCAACTGGCCGCAGCCGCAGCCAGCCTGGGTGCACCGCTTTTGACGCACGGTATTTTCTGGTGGTGTGTGGCAGGCATTGTGCTCACCGGTGTGCTCAATCTGGCGGTGAGTTTCTACTTTGCGTTCCAGCTGGCGTTGCGCGCTCACAGCGTCAGCGGGGTGGACCGTGGCCGCATTTACCAGGCGATTCGCCAGCGCATGCGGACCCAGTTGCGCAGTTTCTTCTGGCCAGCTGCCGATTCCAACCCACCCAACGGCACACACAGTGGGTGAGTTCGACCTGATTGCGCGCTACTTCAAGCGCCCGGCACGCCGCGCCGCCTTGGGTATTGGCGACGACTGCGCCCTGCTGCAGTCCGCACCCGGCACGCAGTTGGCCATCTCGTGTGACATGCTGGTGCAAGGTCGCCATTTCTTTGCCAACACCGACCCCTGCAAGCTGGGCCACAAGGCACTGGCGGTCAACCTCAGCGACCTGGCGGCCTGTGGTGCCAAACCGCTGGCGTTCACATTGGCCCTGGCCCTGCCCGACGTGGACGAGCCCTGGCTGCAGGCGTTCTCGCAGGGGCTGTTTGCGCTGGCAGACGCGCATGACTGTGAGCTGATTGGCGGCGACACCACGGCCGGGCCGTTAAACATTTGCATCACCGTGTTTGGTGAGGTGCCTGTGGTGAATGGCCGGTCACAGGCACTGCTGCGCTCAGGTGCCCAGCCTGGCGACGACTTGTACGTGAGTGGTACGGTGGGTGATGCCCGTCTGGCACTACAAGCCTTGCAAGGCCAATACACATTGCCTGCCGATGTGTTGACGCAAGCCCTGGCCCGCCTTGAAACCCCCACCCCCCGGGTCACTCTGGGTTTGGCACTGCGCAACCTGGCCACGTCGGCCATCGACATCAGCGATGGCTTGCTGGGTGACCTGGGTCATGTCCTAAGCCGCTCGCAGGTTGGCGCGGAGATCAATGTTGACGAAACTACTAAATCAATAGCAACTTATGCTTACCAGGCAAGCACTACAGGCCAATTTGGCATAAATTTCTCACCAGAACAGTGGCGTACGCTGGCTTTGGCCGGTGGGGACGACTACGAACTGCTTTTTACCGCCCCGGTCCACCTGCGTCAAGCGGTGGATGCGGCTGCAGACCACAGCCTTACCCCGGTGCGCCGCATTGGGCAGATCAAGGCTGCAGGTGGCCTGCGCTTGCTCGACAGTTCGGGCCATACCGTCGTAAACTCCTACAGGTCGTTTGATCACTTTGCACCCAATTTTTAAGGAGGTGCCGCATGAAAACCATGTCACCCCTATCCGCAGGCTCGTCGCGCCTGCTCTTTGCTTGCGTCAGTCTGGCTGCCAGCCTGATCACCTTGCCCCCTGCGGCTCATGCGGCTGAACCCAGCATTGCTTACACCGTCCAGCCCAAGGACGAACTCATCAAAATGTCGGAGACATCGTTCCAGTCCCCTGAAGACTGGAAAGAAGTTGCCAAACTTAACCGCCTGAAGAACCCTAACGCCATTCAGCCAGGTCAGGTGTTGCAGATTCCCACGCGCATTCTGAAACAGCGCGCAAGTGAGGGTGTGGTGCGCAGTGTCTCCGGTGAGGTCTGGCTCTCGGGCAAGCCTGCACTGGTGGGCGACAAGGTGCCCGAAGGCGCCCAACTGGAGACGGGTGCCAACGGCTCCACACAGCTTGAGTTGGCAGATGGCAGCCGCATCACCCTCATGCCCAACACCCATACCACCCTGGTCACCAGCCAGAGCATTGACTTGGGCAGTTTCAGTGACAAGCCCAGCCCAGACTGGTTTACCGGCTTGATGCGCCTGAGCAAAGGTGCCATTGACGTGCTGGCCGCCAAACTGGTCAAGCGCAACTCCCCACTGCAATTTGAAACCCCCACCTCGGTGGTCGGTGTGCGTGGCACCGAGTTTCGGGTGGCTTATGACGACCCGGTCACCCTAAATGCGCGCACCGAGGTGTTGGCAGGGTTAGTGCGCGCCGACAGCCCAGCCCAAAAAATTGGCGCAGACCTGCCCAAAGGCACTGGTACCGTGATCAACCCGAAGACCGAACGCGTCAAGGTCAGCCCCTTGCTCAAGGCGCCGAAACTGCCCAACGCTGTGATGGTGGTCAAGCCTGATGCGCACTGGACGGTACCAACATTGGCGGGTGTAGAGCGCTTTAAGGTGCAGGTCTCGGGCACGCAGGACTTCAGCTCCATCGCGCGTGAGATGACAGTCAGTAAAAATGGTCAGGCTGATTTTGCAAACCTGCCCAACGGAGTCTGGCAGTTGCGCGTGCGTGGCATTGATGCCGACACGCTGGAGGGCTTCAACGCCACCAGCACCTTGCAGGTCATGCTGCCGGGCAGCGCTGGAGAAGCACCGCAGGAGTGGGCGGTGCAAGACGGCCGACTGGATGTGGTCAATAGCCAGCATGTGCTGCGGTTTACCCCGCGTGGCCTGGACCCAAGCCATGCCGTTCTGGCCACCGTCAAGGTCAACCGCCCACCCTATTTGCGTGTGGCCAAGGCCGTGGTCAAACCTGATGGTGGGCCCATCACGCTCAACCTTGGCACCTTGCAGGCTGCGGAGAACTACCTGATCAACTTCACCGTGACCCAAGCCGACGGTGCCACCCTGAGCCCGACCAATTACCAATTCACTGGTCTTGGATCAGACGGGCAGCTGGCCGATCCCCTGCGGGCCTTGGCCAGTGACAAGGCTGAAGAACCTGGCAAAGCAAGCCATCGCGCCAAACGCAAACACAAACGCGCGAAGCCCTGAGGCCAGGGCACGAAGGTTTCGGCAGGCCTAGTTCAGCATGCTCCAAACCAGCGCCAGCCCCGCGCCCCACAAGTCAATGCGGGGTGATGTGTCGCCCGGCAGGCTGATGCCACCGCTGGACTTGGCATCGCGCTGGGCTTGCAGGCGGTCACGCTCCACCATGACCAGTGCGTCGGCCAGATCAGGGATTTTTAACGCACCTTCACGGCGGGTGGCCTTGGCATAACCCTGCAAGGCCCGCTCAACTGCTTTTGGGTCAAGCAGCGAAAACGCCGAACGGCAATGGGGGCAGGCGTGGTCTTTGCGAATGTCCACCGGCGCGCCACAGCTGGTGCAATAGATCACGGCCACACGCTGGGCCATGTCGTCTATCTCAGGTCGGGTGAGTTGGCGCACAAAGCCTTTTTCGATCATGAAGCTTGAAAACGCGCTGAAGCGCCCGTGGCGTTGCGGGCAGCGGTAGGTGATGTAGCGCCCGCTCTTGACCACATCAAACCCTTGCGCCAGCGCCCGACTACAGTGGGGGCAATCCATCTTCAGGGCCAACGGTTGGCGCACCGCATCACGGTGGGTGTGCAACAAGCCAAACAAGGCCACCACAGCGGCGGGTGAGAGTTTGAGGTTTTCCTGCGGGTCAAACCAGAGGCCATGGCATTCAAAACACAGGTCCAACTCCACCGTGCCCCCTGCCACGCTGGGAAGCACGTGCGCCTGCATGGGGGCACGACACGAGGGACAGGGGAAAACATTGGGCATGGCGGAAATCATACTGGTTGACGCAAGCTGTTTTTTCAAAAACCCACGCGACATCGGACGATAGGGGCCAAGCCGCACAAAAAAAGGGGCGGTTTCGCCAACGCCGATAATGGCCTCATGCCTGACTCACAGACTGATTTCCACACCAGCCAGCCCGACCCCAGCGCTGCGGGTGGCCCCATCAAGCCCACGGGCCACTTCATGATGGCGCACCCCGCACATGTGATGGCGCTCGGCTTTGGCTCTGGGCTTAGCCCAATAGCCCCAGGCACCATGGGCACCCTGTGGGCTTGGGCGGTGTTTGCGTTGCTGGAAAACCGCCTCACCGAATCCCAATGGGGCTGGCTGATTGGTGTCAGCATCATTGCCGGCTGGTGGGCCTGCACCCTGACGGCCCGGCACATGCGGGTACTGGACCCCGGCAGCATTGTGTGGGACGAAATAGCCGCGTTTTGGCTGGTGCTGTGGCTGGTGAGCCCCATCGGGTTTTGGGGC
>JBIJDQ010000492.1:0-2911 GCA_044344025.1 Rhodoferax sp. | reverse complement strand
TCAAAACCTAACTTGCCATTGAACTGCTTGCGCTCGGTGGTGCTGTTGGCACGAAACCCGTCAATGTCAAAGGTGCTGTAGTCGGCCACCAGACCATAGCTGCCCACGCGGCCCGCGTATTGCCAGTCGGTGCGCTGCATGCCAAACGAGCCGGTGTACAGCGACGCATCAAACTCCGGTGTGGCAGGCGCTGTGCGGGTAAAAGCCTGAATCACGCCACCCGACGAGTTGCCGTACATCTGCGCCAGCGGCCCGCGCAGCACCTCGATGCGCTCGGTGGAGGTCAGGCTGACGGTTGACCCCTGCCCTTGTCCGTCTGGCGTGGTGGCCGGAATGCCGTCCACCAGCAGCCGAATACCCCGAATGCCGAACGGTGAGCGGGCACCAAAACCCCGAATCGACACCTGCAAGTCTTGCGCGTAGTTTTGCCGGTTCAGCACCGTCAGGCCAGGCACCCGGTTCAAGGACTCCGACAAGTTGACTTGCGGCCCGCCTTGCTCAATCACCGCACGGTCGACCGACCCAATCGCGGCAGGCGCGTCAAAACTGCGCTGCGCACTGCGCGAGGCAGACACCACCACTTCGCCTAGCGTTTGTGCGCCAGCCCAAGTGGGGCACAAGCCTGCAATCGCAGCCGTGAGCAGTGTTTGCCTGAACAAGAAATGGGGAGCGGATGGGTTTTGCATGCTGGCCTGGGTTTGTCTACTTTGAAATGAATGCTTGCCTCTGCGTGGAGGCAATTCGCTTGTCAGCCTAATTTGCAATATCCGTACCACGGCCTAACCGCTGCTGGCGGCTTGAATTCACCCTGAAAAACCGTCTGTTGCGGGCGAAAACGATGGCGTTTTGAGGCCCTGCGCAGACCAGCCCAGGTCAGGCTGTACCTTATTGGTACAGCCTGCGGCGCAAGCCTGCAACACTGTTGCGCCATTCCAGCCTGAAAACCGGGCCAATCACCGGCGTGGCAGCGCGCACAAATATTGCTTCGTGTTTGGCTGGCAGCACAAACATCAACCCATCAACACACCCAGACCACCATGAACTTCTGCATGACCACCTTGCGCGGCAAGCTGACAGCGACCTTGATTGTTTTTGGCCTGTGGCTGCTGCCCGGCTGGTGTTTGGCGTGGCAAATGGAGGGTGAAAAAACCATCACCGCCCACACCCGTGACAAGCAACATATCGTGATCGGGACGGTTCGGTTTACCTCACTGGGCGACGGCTCAACAGGTTTTAAGCTGACCATGAACCATGACAAATTGACCGATTATTTTTTGTCAATGAAAGAATTCAAATGCCTGGCCAGCGCCGAGGAGGTGACTTGCCACGTGCCCTACCCGTACCGCCACCCGGCCAAAATCACCGATGGCGACTATGCATGGCTGGAGCACAACCTGCTCTTTTTGTTCAAGTTGCCCAACGAATTTGGTGCCAAGTTGTGGAACGGCCTGTACTACAAACTTCGCCTGACCGACAGCGGCCTGGTGGGTGAGCCGATGGCCATTGACCTCAACCACATCAGCGCACCGCCCGATGACCTGACCACGCCACCGTATGGCGCAGATGCCAGAGACCCGGTGCCAACAGGCGCGCGTTGGCTTGAGTCGATCACGGTGCAATAACAACGCTGCCCACCATGTCCAATTTTTGGCTCCATTCCAACGTATGCACATCGCTTCGACCCTTTTACCTGAAGGGCATGCTGGCGGCTGGTTTGCTGTCAGGCATGACCGCGCAGGCGCAAGACAGCACGGTGCAAGACTGGCTGCGCAACCCGGCCATGGGCAACTACAAGGCTTACGCCGAATTCAAGATGGCGCATTACGACGAGGCACGCCACATTTGGGAAACTCTGGCAGGCCTGGGCAATGCCGATGCCTTGTTCAACCTGGCCATCCTGGCTGAGGATGGGTTGGGCGAAGCCAGAGACCTCAGCAAAGCTTTGCAACTTTATGCCACAGCCGCAAACGCAGGCGGCTTCAAGGCCCAGTACCGGCTTGGCATGCTGTACAGCAGCGGCGGCCCACTGGCGATTGACCTGTCCAAAGCACGCCTGTACCTGAGCCAGGCGGCAACCCACGGTGACAAAGACGCCGTGGCGCGCCTGGCCGCGCTGGACCAACCCGGCCACGCGATGAACCCGTTTGAAGAGGCGGAAATAATGGCCAGTCAAGGCCAGCAGACCCAAGCTGCCGCGCTGTACCAACGCGCCTCAGACCAGGGCAACACCACGGCCCGCACCCGGCTGGCGTGGATGCATGAAGCTGGCCGTGGCGTGACGCGTGACCTGGACCAGGCGGCCAGCCTGTTTTTGCAGGCTGCCCAGGCCGGTGAGGCAGAAGCCCAGTTTGCACTGGCCGTGATGTACCGCACCGGGCGCGGTCAACCTAAGGACCGGGCCGAGTTCTTGGCCTGGATGCAACGCGCCGCCGACCAGCACTACCCGGCAGCCCAAGCCGCCATGAAGGCTGAACGCGACAACCCGCTTTGAGTCGCCGATCGACAGGGCTCTGCTCGTCACCCACCCCCACGCTGCATATACAAATCAAACCGTGTCATGAACGCGTGGCGGGTGGTATCGTCCACCCCGGCAAAGCGAAAGCTCACCAGCAAGCGTGGCAGGCTAACCAAGCCAATCACACGCGGCGGGGCCACTTGCCACTTGAGGCCCAGCGCACCCTCACCAATGCGCACCCCGGCGCTTTGGGTTTGCTGCTTCCAATGCAGGTCACCCACGGCCGCAGGCAACCAACGCAGCCAGTCAAGCTCGGTGCAGGCCATATCTCGGTCAAAGCGTTCGGGGTAAAAAGACTGCATATTTGATAGCTACTCAGGCTTATTGGACGGGCACTAGAGGCCAATTTGGCATTAAAAAATGCCAAAAACAGCCGATAAGGTTGTTTTGGCTCAG
>JBIJDQ010000491.1:0-2913 GCA_044344025.1 Rhodoferax sp. | reverse complement strand
TTTGACGGGCAAGGTGGCCCCGTACAAACTTGGTTTTGGCCCCTTCCCCAACGAGATTTATCACGCCCAGTTCCCCAACGCCGCGCATGGCGTGAGTGTGGACGACTCGATTGCCTCGATTGAGCTGATTTTCAAAAACGATGTGGAAGCCAGCCGCGTGGCCGCCATCATTGTGGAGCCGGTGCAAGGTGAAGGCGGCTTCAATGTGGCCCCCACCGACTTTTTGCAGCGCCTGCGGGCTCTGTGTGACCAGCATGGCATTTTGATGATTGCCGACGAAATCCAGACCGGTGCAGGCCGCACCGGCACCTGGTTTGCCATTGAGCAAAGTGGTGTCGCACCTGACATGATCACCATGGCCAAGTCGATGGCTGGTGGTTACCCGATCTCAGGCGTGGTGGGCCGTGCCGAGGTGATGGACGCACCCGCCGCTGGTGGCTTGGGTGGCACCTATGCGGGCAGCCCAATTGCCTGCGCTGCGGCGCTAGCGGTGCTTGATGTGTTTGAAAAAGACAACCTGCTGGCACGCAGCCGGGCATTGGGCGAACACCTGACGCGCAGCCTGAAAGCCATGGCCGCCAAAGATAAACGCATTGCTGACGTGCGCGGTTTGGGTGCCATGGTGGCGATTGAGCTGTGCAAAAACGGTGACGCGCACCAACCCAATGCCGACCTTGCCAAAGCCCTGGCCACTGAGGCCACCAAACGCGGCCTGATCCTGCTGACCTGTGGCACTTATGGCAACGTGGTGCGTATTTTGGTGCCACTCACCGCCAGCGACGCCATCGTTGATGAAGGTTTGGCCATCATCGAAGCCAGTCTGGCCTCGGTCGCTTGACTGGCACACTATTTGCGTAGCTAAAACAGCTTGCAGTCCATATCCAACGGGCTCTAAGTGCTTTTGAAAGAATAGCAAATAATGGCTTCACCTGAACCCCTGGTGCGCTTCTCCAGCGTCCAAAAAACTTACGACGGCAGCACCCTGGTGGTGCGTGACCTGAACCTGGACATCCAGAGTGGTGAATTTTTGTCACTGTTGGGGCCTTCCGGTTCAGGCAAAACCACCACGCTGATGATGCTGGCTGGTTTTGAGTCGCCCACCTCGGGTGAAATCTCGCTGGCGGGCAAATCCATCACCAAAACACCGCCGCACAAGCGCAACTTTGGCATGGTGTTCCAGAACTACGCCCTGTTTCCGCACATGACGATTGCCGACAACGTGGCCTACCCGCTCACGGTACGCAAGGTGGACAAGTCCGAGCGTGAAACGCGCGTGAAAAAAGCGCTGGACATGGTGCACCTGGGTGGCAAGGGTGATCGTTTCCCAGGCCAGCTCTCCGGTGGTCAGCAGCAACGGGTGGCCTTGGCGCGGGCTCTGGTGTTCAACCCGCAACTGGTGCTGATGGACGAACCGCTGGGCGCGCTGGACAAGCAGTTGCGCGAACACATGCAGATTGAGTTGAAGGAGTTACATCGCAAGTTGGGGCTGACCTTTGTCTATGTGACGCACGACCAGTCCGAGGCATTGACCATGTCAGACCGCGTGGCAGTGTTCAATGACGGGTTGATTCAGCAAATTGACGTGGTCACCCAGTTGTATGAAACCCCCAACAACCGCTTTGTGGCAGGTTTTGTGGGCGACAACACGGTGTTTGATGGCTTGGTGACCCACACCCAGGGCAAAGAGTGCAGCGTGCAATTTCCGTGTGGCAGCTCGTTCACCGGCGTCAATGTCAATGCCGCAGCCAATGGTGGCAAGGTTCAGGCCTGCATTCGCCCCGAGCGCATTCAAGCCCACTTTGCGGCCGACCGCCCCAGCACCAACTGCCTGCAGGCCACAGTGGATGACGTGATTTATTTTGGTGACCACCTGCGTCTGCGCTGCAAGGTGGCCAAACAGGCTGAGGCCACTGTCAAGATTGCGCTGGCCAGCCAGACCTTACCCGCACCGGGTGACCAAGTCTGGCTGCACCTGCCCCAAGAGCATTTGCGGGTCTACCTTTGACCCGCATGCATTTTTTCCCTGTCCGTGTTTTACCCCCAATAGAAGGAGATTGTTGATGAAACTTACCCCCATCGTGGCCGCTTGCGCCGCGTTTGCCTCATTTGCCAGCATGGCAGCGACTGAAATCACTGTGGTCAACTTCGGCGGTGCCAATGGCAACGCGCAAAAGGTAGCTTACTTTGCCCCCTATGAAAAAGCCACCGGCAACAAAGTCGTGGGTGTGGAATACAACGGGGAACAAGCCAAGATTAAAGCCATGGTGGAAGCCAAAAAGGTCAACTGGGACGTGGTTGAAGTGGAATCCCCCGACGTGACCCGGGGTTGCGACGAAGGTCTGTTCGAGAAGCTTGACTACAGCAAGATCGGCAACAAGGCTGACTTCACGCCAGCAGCTGTGCATGAGTGCGGCATTGGCACCTTTGTCTGGTCCACCGTCATGGCCTACAACGCAGACAAACTCAAGACCGCGCCCACCACCTGGGCTGACTTCTGGGACGTGAAGAAATTTGCCGGCAAACGCGCCATGCGCAAAGGTGCCCGTTACAACGTTGAATTTGCCCTGATGGCTGACGGCGTGCCTGTGGCTGACGTGTACAAGGTCTTGATGACCAAAGACGGTGCTGACCGTGCCTTCAAGAAACTTTCTGAGCTCAAGCCCAACATCCAGTGGTGGGAAGCCGGTGCGCAGCCACCCCAGTTTTTGGTGGCAGGCGACGTGGTCATGACCACCGCTTACAACGGCCGCATTGATGCTGCCCAGCGCGAAGGCAAAAACCTCAAGATCACCTGGACCGGTGGCATTTATGACCTGGACTACTGGGTCATGCCCAAAGGTACACCCAACAAGGAAGCGGCTCTGAAGTTCATCGCCCTGGCCAGCAGCGCAGATGCACAGGCCGAGTACGCCA
>JBIJDQ010000490.1:0-2915 GCA_044344025.1 Rhodoferax sp. | reverse complement strand
CATCGCCATTGGCAATCAACAGTGTGGGGAAATCATCCACGTCCAGCGGGTGCAGCAGGTCGTCGTCGTCCTCCACATCCAGCCAGACAAACTGCGCCTGCGGGTAGTCGGCTTTGATGGTGGCGTGCACCTGCTCAAACCGGCCGCGGTACTCGCCACACACGCCGCACCAGGCGGCGCACAGACAAGCAACCAACAACGGGGCTGCTGGTAGGGGTGGGTTTGGCTCGCCCTCAATCCCCAAAACAGATGCCCAGGTCGCGCCCGGTTTGCAGGGCGTCGCAGTCCATGGGCACATTGCGAATGTGCCCGGCCACTTCTTCAAGGCCGACATAGTCCACGCCGTTAGCCCCCAGGGCCACCATCACGCCACTGTGGCCAGCGTCCAGCGCACGCACTGCTGCCGCACCAAACCGCAAGGCCGCCAAGCGGTCAAATGACGTGGGGCTGCCGCCGCGCAGCAAGTGGCCCAGCACCACCAGGCGGGTGTCCTTGCCGGTAATTTTCTCCAGGGCGTGGGCCACGTTTTCGCCTATGCCACCCAGGCGTTCGGCATGGCCGACCTCGGCGGCGGCCACCAGTTCGCGGTGGCCGTCGCGGGCCAGAGCACCTTCGGCCACCAAAATGATGGAGTAAAGGTGGCCATTGGCCTCGCGGTCGCGGATTTTGGCGGCCACTTTCTCAATGTCAAAGCCAATCTCGGGAATCAGAATGGCGTGGGCATTGCCTGCAATGCCAGCGTGCAGCGCAATCCAGCCCGCATAACGGCCCATCACCTCAACCACCATCACCCGCTGGTGGCTCTCGGCGGTGCTGTGCAGGCGGTCAAGACACTCGGTGGCAAAACCGACAGCCGTATCAAACCCGAAGGTGGTGAAGGTTTTGTCCAGGTCGTTGTCAATGGTTTTGGGCACACCCACCACACGCAGGCCTTTTTCATGCAGCACGTTGGCAATGGTCAAAGAACCGTCGCCGCCAATCGACACCAGGGCATCAATTTCATGGGTGGCAAAGTAGGTCAGAATTTCGCCAGAGCGGTCAATCTCGCGCACCGTGCCATCGGGCATGTTGATCGGAAAGTGCAGCGGATTACCCTTGTTGGTGGTGCCCAAAATGGTGCCACCCAGGTGGCCAATGCCACGAACCCGGTCACGTGTCAGGCGGGCGACGCCACCTTCGGAGTAACGCTCGGGAAACAGAATGCCGTTAAAACCATCGCGAATGCCGTAACACTCCCAGCCACGGTTGTCGGCGGCAATCATCACCGACTGAATCACGGCGTTCAGGCCGGGTGCGTCGCCCCCGCCGGTGCAGACAGCGATGCGTTTGATAGGTTTGCTCATGCGGATGTCCTCAGTAAAAAAGAATGCTTTTTGTAAGCAATCATTGTGCCGCAAGCTTGGTGAAAGCCATTTGACACGGGGAAGAGAAGTGCGCAATAGTGACGCTATATTTATTATAGCTACTGGCGCTTACTGCATAAGCACTAGAGGCCAATTTCATTCAAATTTTCACGAGTGGTCTTGCCTGAACGTGCCAAGGGGGTCAGTTCATGGACTCCAGGCGACCGAGTTTGTGCGCCAGCTCAATGGCCGAGTTAACGCCCATCTTCTCGAAGATATTGGCGCGATGGAATTCCACCGTGCGCGGGGTAATGCCCAGGTGGTCGGCGATGTTTTTGTTGTAGTGCCCGGCAATCAGTTCGTCCAGCACCTCGCGTTCACGGGGGCTCAAAGAGGCCAGCGCCAGGCGCAGGCGCCGCGTCTCGGTGTCGCCTTCGATTGCGGTGCTGGCGGCATTCAGGGCTTGCTGCACGCGGTCGACCAGCTCGTTGTCTTGAAACGGCTTTTCCAGAAAGTCCCAGGCGCCTTGTTTGACAGCCGCCACTGCCGTGCCCACGTCACCATGCCCGGTCAAAAAAAGCACCGGCCACGGGCAACCCAGTGCCTTGAGTTGCGTGAAGGTGACCGGGCCAGACAGTGGCGCCATGCGCATGTCCAGCAGCACCACGGCGTGGCCCCAGTGGCCTTGCAAGGCCCGTGCGGCATCCAGAAAAGGCTGGCCGCCGTCCCAGCTGGCGCTTTTAAAACCGCGTGAGTCAAACAGCCAGGCCAGGCCGTCGCGGATGTCGGAGTCGTCGTCCACAATGTGCACGCAGGGGCGGGTCATGGCATGTCCTGTAAAGCGGTGTGGGCTGGTGCCAGTGGCAACAGCACGGTAAAGCGGGCACCACCCAGCACCGGGTCACGGCTGACTTCAATGCGGCCATGGTGGGCCTCGACAATCGAGCGGCAAATGGCCAGCCCCATGCCCATGCCGCCTTCCTTGCGGCTGACAAAGGCGTTAAAGATGGTGGTTTGGGCATCGTCGGTGACGCCCGGGCCGGTGTCGGCCACGGTCAACACCGCCATGCCCTGCACCGTGTCTTGCATCAAACCGACCCAAACCTGGGCGTTCTGGCCGCCAAACGGGGCCCAGTCTTGTGCGTTGCCCACCAGGTTGTTCACCAGGTGCTCCAGCAGCAACTCATCGGCCTCAATCCAGATCGGGTGCTCAGGCAGTGCCCAGGCTGGGGTGGTGCGCTGCTCGTCGTCAAACAGCACCAGCACCCGTTGAAAAAAGGCCACCAAATCGAGTTGTTGGCGCGACAGTTCACGTTTGCGCGCAAAGGCGTTCACCCGTTTGATGATGCCACCGGCCCGCTCGGCCAGGCGGGCCATGCGCTCCACCACCGGCAACAGTTCGGGCAGCGTGATGTTGCCGTCGTTGAGTCGGTTGAGCAGCCCGATGGCAAAACTGCTCAAGGCGCCCAGCGGCTGGTTCAGCTCATGCGCCAGGGTAGAAGCCACCTCACCCACGGCCACCAAGCGGCCGGAGGCCTCCAGCTTTTCTTGCTGCTGCGCCGCCATGCGCTG